>JBAYOX010000236.1:0-3221 GCA_041678025.1 Aminobacteriaceae bacterium | reverse complement strand
TCTCCCCTGCTGCCGGGTAATCCAGAAACCGCGAGAGGTCGCTGAAGGACGGGTCAATCTCCAGGGTCCTGCGGAAGGCTCTCTGGGCTTCGGGTAAAAAACCCCTCTCTCTATAGGCCCTTCCGAGGGCGTACCATGCGTCGGCGTTCAGCGGCTCGGCTTCCACTATCTGTAGAAGCAGCTTGGTCGCCCTGGTGAAATAACGCTGGTCTAACAGTATAAGAGCCTGTTCAAGAGGGTGCGGAAGGGCAACTACCTCAACCACCTCGGCCTTCGGAGCGGGCTTGGGTTTCGGAGCCTTCTTAGGTTTTTTTGGCGCGGGTTTTTTCTGTCCATTATCCTCAAGCTCTGTCACTATCACTCCATTAGCGTATGCTGTGTTGCATTTATGCATACCGCTCCCGAGGGTCAGGGCAAGGACAAAAAGAGTGCATATACAGATCACCGATGCTTTTTTCATCGCAGACGCTCCACCTTTTTCTTACCGTATGGGGGGGCCGTGACCAGGTCGTTCAGCTGGACCGGATCTTTGGCTCTTTCGTTCACCAACCTCACAACGGCCTGTTCGCTCATGACCTTTATGACTTTTACGTTACCGATCACCCTTGACAGGACAACGACTGGATTCTCGGGGTCCACTGTTACGTAAGTGTCGCCCCTGATCACCTGAAGAATGTCGCCCGCTGCGATTGCGTCCTCCTTCCCCAGTGTGATTATATATTCTCTGTTTTTCTTTGTCGAGTTCGCGGTTGGGGAGATAATGCGACCAATTACGTACAGCTCGCCATCCTTTATACTGGCTATTCCAGCAGCAACGTCGTTTATCGCATTCTTGAACGCCTGCCAGTAGGGGGTGCCGGAAAACTGGGCCCACGTCGGGCGGCTCATCTTCTGCCCCTTGTAAGCCGGTGTCAGTCGGAGAAAATCTAGCCCGTCCCTGTAGATTATGTCGATAAGGCTGGTCCTGGTATTCAGAAGGAACAGCTGGTCGTCACCCGGGTCAAAGGTATATCGCTGATCTTTGCCGGAAGCGACAAAGGACTCAACTAGTCCGGTCTCCATGGGGTTGTATATTCTAACCCGAAGGGAGACGTCCCCCTTCTCGAAGGAGCCAAATACATCGCGCTGCTTGGCCAGAACACGGTGAAGCTCCATACGGACTGCGAAGCTGCACTGCCTGAAGACCGGGTCGTCCATCCAGCGAAGTGCCTGATCATCGTTCAGTATGGATACGTCCGTGAAGGGGTTGTCACGTAGCAGAGATGCCAGGTAGTCGGTCATCTTCTGTTCCAGTACGTTAACCGGATAGTATTTGCTGTCCCAGACTTCGTACTCAGTATAGTTCTGGGTCGGGAGGAGCACTATATGACGAATTGGCGCCTCTGCAAAGGATGGGGCCCACATTAACAAGAGTAAAATTACGGTCGATACTGTCCTGCGATGTAGAGGCTGCATCTATTATTCATCCTCTCGAACTATTGTTTCCCGACCAGAAAGAAGGGCGTGATCTGCCCTCTCCCCGGACAGGAGCCTTTCTCTAACGTGAGCATGAAGAAGAATCTTAACCCATTATAGAGCAAACGTACGTCCTGGGCTAGAGAGTGTGAGAATAGACCGAGGAGGTGCTATAATTGATTCGTTTTCCAAAACACAACGCTTTCAAAGGAGGAAGGATGCTGAATGAAGAGACTGGATATATTCAAGTGCGAGCTGTGCGGAAATATAGTTGAGCTTCTGCACGTGGGTGGAGGGGAGCTCGTCTGCTGTGGACAGCCTATGAAGCTTCTTGAGGAGCAGACAGCGGACTCCGCCACAGAAAAGCACGTTCCCGTGGTCGATGGCAAGAGCGTGAAGGTAGGCAGCGTTCCTCACCCGATGACGGAGCAGCACTATATCGAGTTCATCGAGGTTATCGCGGGTGAGAGGATATGCAGAAAATTCCTGGCCCCGGGAGAGGCTGCCGAGGCGGTTTTCGAGGAGTTTGCCCCCGAGATCAGTAGGGAATACTGCAATATTCACGGTCTGTGGAAGGCGGTTCTATAATACTATGATAAGCAGAAAGCTAGAAGACGCGATAAACGACCAGATAAACGCAGAGCTCTATTCCGCCTATATCTACCTGTCGATGGCCTCTTGGTTCGACTCCATGAACCTCAAGGGGATGTCTCACTGGATGAACCTGCAGGCGAAGGAGGAGGTCGAACACGCCCTTAAGTTCGCCGACTACATCATGGAGAGGGGCGGCAGGGTTGTTTACAAGGCCATAGAGGGACCGGAGACTGAATGGCCATCGCCTCTTGAGGCCTTCAGAGCCGCCTACGATCATGAAAAGTATGTTACGCGCAGGATTAACGACCTCATGGACCTGGCTATCGCCGAGAAAGATTACGCGAGCCAGGTGCTTCTGCACTGGTTCATCAGCGAGCAGGTGGAGGAGGAGGCGAACGCTAGCGAGATAGTCGGGAAGCTTGAGATGATAGCCGACGGTAAGCATGGTTTGCTCATGATCGACAAGGAGCTGGCGGACAGGAGCGACGACTAGCACCGCCCGTGCCAACCGATCGATAAGGTCTGCGAAGAGAAGGAGGAGGCGCAATGAGCGACGTGATCGACCCAAGGGCTCTGTTCACACTCAGCTACGGCGTGTACATTCTAAGTACTGCGCATGAGGGCAAGTTTAACGGACAGATAATCAACGCCCTTGTACAGCTCACAGGCAACCCGGTCTGCATGGCCGCTTGCCTCCACAAGGACAATTACACAACCGAACTGGTGGAGAAGAGCGGCCGCTTCGCCGTTACCGTATTGGAAGAGTCGGCTCCGTTGAAGTTCATAGGTGTCTTTGGTTTTCGTTGCGGCAGGGATTTCGACAAGTTCGGGGAGTGTAATTACGAACTGGGGGAGGATGGTCTTCCTCTTGTGACAGACTATTCACTTGCCAACATCGAGCTTGATGTGCTATCGGCCCAGGACGTCTTCACCCACAAGCTCTTTGTTGGCCAGGTGCGTAGGGCTCGCCTAGTGAAAGAGGGGTATCCGCTGACCTACGCGAACTATCACAGGGTGAAGAAGGGCAAGTCCCCGGCTAACGCGCCTTCGGCGATTTTCAACGAGGTTAAGTGACGGGTGGACGCTGTCGGATGACGGGAGTCGAGGGCATTGACGCCGTGAGGCGTGCCCTTCCTCATCTTGAGGATGCGTATGAGCGGCTAAACAGGCGT
>JBAYOX010000235.1:0-3244 GCA_041678025.1 Aminobacteriaceae bacterium | reverse complement strand
TTCCCTTGCCCAGCGGGTTCCGGTGTCATTGGGATTTCTTTCATCCCTATCGACACAGTCGGTATCCGAGGCGTGCAACAGAGGATTCGAGGCGGCCATGGCCGCCATTGAAATGGCAAACCTGCTAAACAGAATGAGAACTGAGAAGGAGGCCGTAACGGATGCTTGATATACGGTGGATAAGGTCGAATGTGGACAAGACAAAGGCTTTCCTAGCAGACAGGCAGAATGATTTTGATGTTGAGCCTCTGCTGGCCCTTGACGACGAGAAACGAGCGCTTCTCACGGAGACCGAGGAGCTGAAGGCCCGAAGAAATGAAGGGGCGAAAAAAGTCGGAGCGGCGAAGAGTAAGGGTGAGGACGCTACAGACCTGATGGAGGAGATGCGCATAATCGGAGAGAGGGTGCGCGAAGCGGACAGCAGGCTTGCGGAGATCGAAGAGAAGTTGAACTACATGCTTCTTTGCATCCCCAACAGGCCGCACGACTCAGTCCCCATTGGAAAGGACGAGAACGATAATTCAGAGGTAAGACGCTGGGGCGAGCCCAAAAAGTTCTCATTCGAGCCCAAAGCCCACTGGGATATAGGAGAGGCCGCAGGGATACTGGACTTTGAGAGGGGCGCGACACTGGCTCAGAGCAGGTTCACCGTGCTTAAAGGCATGGGGGCCCGTCTAGAGAGGGCGCTGATAAACTTCATGCTTGACCTGCACACCCTGAAACACGGCTATCTGGAGGTTCAGCCTCCCTTCCTGGTCAGCAGCAGGACGATGCAGGGGACGGGCAATCTTCCCAAGTTCGCCGAAGACCTTTATAAGTGCGAGAACGACGACCTTTGGCTTATCCCTACCGCGGAGGTCCCGCTGACAAATCTCTTCGCGGGGGAGATCCTCGAGGAGGAGCAGCTTCCGTTCTACTGTACCGCCTACACGCCTTGCTTCAGAAGGGAGGCCGGCTCGCACGGACGGGACGTCAGAGGTATGCTCAGGCAGCATCAATTCGACAAGGTCGAGCTGGTCAAGATGACGACGCCCGAGCAAAGCTACGAAGAGCATGAAAAGCTGACCGACAACGCGGAGGAGGTCCTCCGTCTGCTCGAGATTCCCTTCCGTACGATCTGTCTCTGCACGGGAGATATGGGGTTCGGCGCGAGCAAAACCTACGACATCGAGGTCTGGCTACCCTCCCAGGGCAAGTATCGCGAGATAAGCTCATGCAGCAACTGCGAGGACTTCCAGTCGAGGCGGATGAACACTAGATACCGCCCCAGAGGCGGGGGCAAACCAAGGCTGATTCACACGCTTAACGGCTCCGGTATCGCCGTCGGACGGACTCTGATCGCAGTTCTTGAGAACTGCCAGCGTGAGGATGGTTCCGTCTACATCCCAAGGGCCCTTGTGCCCTACATGGGCGGAATAGAAGAGATTCCCGCCAAGCCTGCGTAAAGTTTTGTGGAAGTTTGTTTGCATTCCTGATAGAATTAAGTTTCATTCTGACTTTCCGAGGAGGCCTAGGTCTTTATGATCGCGGAGATGAACGTTTCGGACGTGGTTATCTGCACGCTTCTTCTTGTGCTGCCCTGTTTCCTGGTTCAGAGGGCCTGCAGGAGGAGCATGGACAACGCGCAGTATAACTACTTCCGAGACCTTACGCTAATCGGCTCATGGATTATCGCCGCTGTGTGCGTTGGAGGTCCTTCGTCGCGCTTCATCGTGGGCACGGCCGTCATCTCCGCCGTCTTCGGCATGGTTCAACACGTCTACCCGAACGCCCCTTGGAAGCCAGTCTATCTGCTGATAGGCTTCATATTCGCTCTTTTCGGCCCCAGGATCGCCTTCATCGGCCTTCCGTCCGGACAGTATTACTTTCTGACTCCGGAGGTTTCCGTCCTCATCACAGCGATATGGGTATCGGCGTTTCCAGTGCTTCTGCAGGAGCTTGACAATATCCCTGGCATGACCGGGCATATGCTGGCCGTGTCGTTCTCTCTAATGCTCATGGCGACTTTGTTCTCCGAGCAGAACCTGAGGGAGGCTTTCTTCATGTCCTTCAGCGGACTGCTGCTTCTTGGCGTCTTCTGGAGCAGACACGGTCATATGTACCGCAAGCTGGGGACCTCCCTCTCCGCGATGTGGGGCGTGCTGGTAGCGGGCACATCCGTGCTGGGCGTGAGCAAGGGCATTACCTTCGGAGCATTGATGATACTCCCGCTCGGGCTGTTCGCCATCCCTATAGCGGAGGCCACGCTCAGCTTCATGAGCCGCGCCCTTTCCTCCAAGTCGAATAACGCAGCCGTTCTGTACAGCAGACTTATCGGCAAGGGGCTCGACCATCCCAGTGCGGTGCGCTTCATAACGTGCCTCTGTGCTGTAGCTGGCTCGATAGTAGCGATCTCGCAGCTTACACGCCCGATGTCCATGATGCTCGTAGCCAGCATCGCCGTCCTATTCGCAGGCCTGACCCTTATCCCGGCAATAAAGAACATGAAGGAGAGCACGGACATGCCCAGGAAACCCTCGATTTGGCATACCAGGATTGATAACGTCTCGATGAACTACGCTCTTTCCAAAGCCCATAGCTGCGCCCTGCCGGGTGGCGGAGCGAAGCTCGTGGCAACCGTAAACGCGCTGGCGGTTATGGAGGCCGAGCGTAACGACAGATATGCTGAGGCGCTCAAGAGCTCATTTATGACGCTCGCCGACGGCACCGGGCTTGTCTGGGCTTTGAAACTGCTTGGAACACCCGTTCAAGAGAGGGTCACAGGCATCGACTATATGACAGGACTCGCCAGAATGGCCGCCGCCGAGGGGTGGCCGGTCTATCTCCTGGGCGCGCGCGCCGGTATTGTAAAGAAAGCGTCCGCGGAACTGAAGAGACGATTTCCAAACCTTATAATTTCCGGCTTCAGGGACGGATATTTCGATGCGGAGGAGACATCCGTGGCGGATGAGATAAGAGACAGCGGCGCAAAAGTTCTTTTCGTGGCTATGGGAATACCGAGGCAGGAGATCTGGATACACGAGAACGCAGACAGACTGGGCGACCTTCTGGCCGTTGGGGTTGGCGGAGCGTTCGACGTGGTTTCCGGCTCTCTGAAACGGGCTCCTCATCTCCTGCAGAAGATCGGGCTGGAGTGGCTTTATCGTCTCTTTCAGGAACCGTGGAGATGGAGGAAGGATCTGGACCTCTTCGCTTTCGTGTTCAAAGTCCTTCTGACGAAAATAGGCATTCACTCATCCCATAG
>JBAYOX010000234.1:0-3307 GCA_041678025.1 Aminobacteriaceae bacterium | reverse complement strand
CTGCACCGACTTGAAGGACGGCTACGAACCGTGCGGCCAGTGCAAGGAGTGCATCTCTATCGGATCGGGCGACAGCCTGGATGTCGTGGAGATCGACGGCGCGTCTAACAATGGCGTGGACGAAATACGCGAGCTGAAGACTCACGTCTCCCTATCCCCCTTCTCAGCGAAATGGAAGGTCTACATAATCGACGAGGTTCACATGCTCTCTATCTCGGCCTTCAATGCCCTCCTGAAGACCCTGGAGGAACCTCCCTCCTTCGTTGCGTTCATACTCGCTACCACAGAGCCGCACAAGGTGCCTGCCACTATACGGTCGCGCTGCCAGCACATACCATTCCAGAGGATAGAGATTAAGGCCATTGTCTCAAGACTGGAGTTCGTAGCCACCAAAGAAGGAATTACATTCGACCCAAAAGCCATACGCGAACTTGCAAGAAACGCGGACGGTGCATTACGAGACGCCCTTTCTCTGATGGAACAGGTCATCTCGCTCGGCAATGGAGAGATTTCCATGGAGGCCGTTGATCGCTTGCTTGGAGGAGGAACCCTCTCGGAGCTGGAGAAGTGGGTCGCCTCGATTAAAAGCGAGGACCTCCTGCCCTTTACCTACCTTGAGGGCATGTTTCAAAAAGGAGCCTCGCCTCAGAGGGTCGTCGAGGGTGTCTTCCTCCTCTTTCGTAATCTTTGGGCCGTGAAACGCTGGGGAACGTCCGTCCTTGACTCGCTGTCGTTATCCGAGAACGAGGCGGAGTTCCTCTGCAGTGAGGAGGAGGCGTGGACACCTGAACAGCTTTACGAGATGATGCTCTATAGCTCGAAGCTTATACCCCAGGTGCGCAGCGGGCTGAGATCGGACGTGCTCTCCGGCCTGCTGGCCGCCAAAGCCCTTGAATGCACGACCTCCATAACTCCCCGAAAACAGATGCCGTACACCCCCCCGGCAGAACCGGACGACTCATGCAAAGCCATGCCGTTAAGTGAGGAGGGGTGGAGAGAGCTAGAGAGGCGGCTATTCGCAAGGCAGCTGCATATCTACTGCCTTCTGGCAGGGGTGACGGTTATGATCGAAGGCTCCATTGCCGAGGTGAGTTTCGCCGAGGAGGATGGCTACAGCTTCGCCACTATATCCTCGGAGAGGAACTCCCATTCTCTTCTCTCGGAGGCCAAAAAGTTATTCGGTGGCGACAACGAGATAGTCCTCGTATGGAGGGACAAACACCTGCGCTGTGGCGAGGCCGTCACCGAAGAGGAGTGCGCTGATGTCACTCGGCCCGAGCCCTCGCCCCCACGAGTCTCATTCAAAACCCCAGAGTCCGTCCTTGAGAGAGACCGGAGGCGGCCACCCCCCGAAGGTGAGCCCGCCGCCACTGTTAAGACCGCAGTTCAGTCGGGGCTCCCATTCGAAAACATCGTCGACGAAGTCCTCAAGTGGACCGAAGGCGAAATAGTAATGGTAAAGCGCGAGGAAGGCGAGGAAGGAACTCTCGCAGTCCCAGAAGAGGAATAGTCCTGGAACGGAGAAGAAAAAATGACAAGACAGTTTGTCCACCTGCACGTACATACGGAGTACAGCCTCCTGGACGGCTCTATCCGCTGTCCGATGCTGGCCTCTAAAGTAGCGGAGTTCGGCATGCCCGCAGTCGCGATGACCGATCACGGTGCCATGTACGGTGCGGTGGATTTCTATGAGAGCTGCCTCTCCGCCGGGGTAAAGCCTATCATAGGATGCGAGGTTTACGTCGCGCCCGAAGGCCACACGTCGAGGGACAGACGAGGGAAGAACCATCACCTCATACTCCTCGCGGAGAACGACGAGGGGTATCACAACCTCGTAAAACTCTGCTCGATAGCCTACACCGACGGCTTTTACAGCAGGCCTAGGATCGACCACGGCCTGCTGGAGAAATACAAGAAGGGGCTTATTGTATCCTCCGCCTGTATCGCGGGGGAGATACCTGCCCTCATCCTTGAAGGCAGGGAGAAAGATGCCCTGGAGCGTGCATTTCTCTACAGAGACATCGTTGGCAAGGATAACTTCTTCCTGGAGATAATGCACAACTCCATCCCTGAACAGAGCACGGTGAACAGATCCCTCGTCGCCATGGCGAGAGCTCACGGTTTCCCACTCATAGCGACAAACGACACTCACTATCTAGACAAGAAGGACTACGAATGGCACGACGTCCTCCTGTGCGTCCAGACAAAGAGCACCCTTGAGGAAGAGGGCAGGATGTCATTTTCCTGCAACGACTTCTACCTGCGATCCCCTGAGGAGATGAATGAAATCTTCGGAACGGATCTCCCCGACGCCCTCGACAACACAGTGGCCATCGCCGAGCGTTGCAACGTCAAAATCCCTGTCAACAACCGCGAATACATACTCCCCGGTCTGGACCTGCCCGATGGAGAAACGCCCGAGTCGAACCTCGCTAAAGAGGCCTCAGCAGGCCTGAGGAGGAGAGTCGGCGATCTCGTCCCCGAGGAGTACCAGAGTCGCCTCGACCTTGAGATAGGGGTAATCAACTCGATGGGATTCGCAGGCTATTTCCTCATAGTAGCGGGCATAATCAAGGCAGCAAGGGAGATGGGAATACCCGTCGGCCCAGGCCGTGGGTCCGCCGCCGGATCGGTTGTGGCATGGAGCCTGGATATAACAGGGCTCGACCCAATTAAATACAACCTGCTCTTTGAACGTTTTCTGAACCCGGAGCGCATCAGCATGCCCGATATCGATACAGACATTTCGGACAAAGGGCGCGACAGACTGCTTCTCTACATCGCCGACAAGTTCGGACACGATAAAGTCTCTCAGATAGGCACGCTTGGCCGACTGAAGAGCAGGGCCGCCGTGAAGGACGTGGGCAGGGTGCTGGGCATGCCCATACCCGAGGTGAACGCTATCACGCGCCTGCTCCCGCTCATGGGCGATGTGCCGATCCCTGAGGTAGTGGAGCAGACCCCAGAGCTCGCCGAGATGAAAAAGAGCGACAACCTGGTGGCCAGGGTGCTGGACATAGCTTCCAACATAGAGGGGCTGGCGCGCCACTGCTCGCAGCATGCGGCGGGAGTCGTGATAACACCCGTCCCCGTGACCGACATGGTCCCGGTTCGCAGAATAGGACAGGATCAGGTGGTAACCCAGTATCCTATGGAGCCTCTTGAGAAGCTGGGGCTGGTAAAGATGGACTTTCTCGGTCTGCGCACCCTTTCGATAATCGAGGAGGCGCTGTCCAACATAGCCCTGCTTGGAAAACCCGTACCTGACCTTGTTTCCATCCCTCTTGACGACAAGAAGTCATACGAG
>JBAYOX010000233.1:0-3317 GCA_041678025.1 Aminobacteriaceae bacterium | reverse complement strand
TACATCACATAGGAGATCAGGTCCCTGTGCGGGGATGGGATGACGGACGAGCTTACTATGCCCCCCTCCTCCCCCAGCTCCTTGCCGCAGGCGCGGATTGAGGCCTCGACGCTTCCCAGGTCGCCGGTGAAGAGGACAAAACCCTTGCCGCCCAGGCCGCGCGCGATGCGTATCTCGACCAGCCTCACCCCTGCGGCCTTGGCGGCGATGTCCCCCGCCTTTATCGCCGCTATAGCGGAGATGGTCTCGACCACGCCCAGGGCCTCCACTCTCTCTATCTCGACCGTCGCTGTGATCGCCGGGATCACGGAGGGATGCACATTCGGTATGACGTGCGAGTCTATCGTGAAGATATCGCCGATCGCCACGGCCTTCTCCACCGCGGTCCTGACTGAGTCCACCTCACCGCATATCACCGAGACGTACTTTCCCGGGCATATCGGGGAGGAGAAGAGCAGCTGAACCTCGGAGGCCTTGAGCATGCCGTCCGCCGCCTCTATCCCCTTGGGTATCGTCTTGTATTCAACGAGTCCTATCGCCTTGCTCATTCGTTCTCCCTCCCGCCCGATGCCTCGATTATTATCCTGTCCGCTTCTACGGCCTTCACGACTCCCGCGACCGGCGAGTGAACGTGCGCCGATACCGCCGCCTCCCCCAACGCAACCGACTGCCCTCGCTCAACCGAGTCTCCCGGCGACACCGCGGGGACGGCCGGCGCTCCTACGTGCTGCTTCAGCTTCAGCGTCACTCGCTCCACCGGCAGAGGGTAATCCTCCATCAGCGGCGCGTTACGCTCGGCGTACCTTGACAGGCCAAGCCTGCGGGTAAGCTTCCATACTGGAAAGAGGCGGTACTCCCTGAAGGGGTTGACCCGCTCGGGGCGCTCGTGGTGCGGATTCTTTATGCCGGCGGCCGTCATGCGCGCCTTCAGCTCTATGTTGAGCTTCCACGGCTGCAGCCCCATTATGCAGGCCGTCTCGCACAGCCCGCACTCGCAGCACAGGAAGGCCTCGGTGGCGGCCGCGTCGCGTTCGCAGGTGCTGTTGAAGGCCGCGAGGCGCATCAGCTTGTCCGGCCTCAGCTTGTGCCCCAGCAGATAGCGCGGGCAGACGTCCGTGCAGAGCATACAGTGGCAGCAGGCGGTCTTCGCCAGGCGCATCATCTCCGCCATGTCCCGCCCCTTCGAGACCACCAGCGGGTGGTCGCGTGACAGGACGAGTATCCCCTTGGTCGTCTTGGTCACCGGCTCGGCTCGGTCGAAGACGAGCCTGCCCATCATCGGCCCCCCCTCGACAAAGACCGGGTCTTCAACGGTCTCGCCGCCGCAGGACCGTATTGCCTCGTCAAAGGTGATCCCGACGGGGACTCTTAGCGTCGACGGATTTCCCACCTCGCCCGCCACCGTCAGGTACTTGCCGACCACCGGGCGGCCCTCCATGGCGTTAGCGATGTTCAGCACTGTCTCCACGTTGAGCACGACCACGCCAACATCGAGCGGTATGCCCCCCTCCGGGACTATGCGCTTCAGGACCTCATAGACCATCACCTGCTCGTCTCCAGCTGGGTAGGTGTTGGACAGCCGGTGAAGGCAGAGCATCGGGAAGGAGGGGAGAAGCGCCTCAATCCTCCGTATCGCGTCCACGTGCTTCTCCTTGAAGACGTACACGGCACCTCTGGCGCCCGTCATTTCAACCAGGACGCTCAACGCCTTCGTCAACTCATCGGCGTAGCGCGGGGCGAGCTGCTGATCCACCTCGAGCAGGGGCTCGCACTCCGCGCCGTTCACCAGTATATACTCACAGGGGCGGGCGAGCTTTACGTGCGTGGGGAAGCCCGCCCCTCCCGCACCGACCACGCCCGCATCCTTTATCCTCTCTAGAATCTCGCTCATACCCTCACTCCCCCTGCCTGGCGGTCGCTCTATCCCCCGAAGACCAGTGTCTTTATTACCACCGGGAGCACCCTCCCCTTGGACAGGGGCTTGCCGATGTCGATGTAGTCTCCGTTTTCGACCTTGATTCCGTCGATACTGACGAACTTTTTGCCCTCTCCCAGCCTGCCGCTCAGGGCGTAGCCCAGGGCCTTGGCCATGTCGTTCTCTATCACCAGCACGACCTTGTCGTTCTGCGCAAGATAGTCGCTCAGCCCGGCGCGGATAGCGTCGGCGAAGCTCTGCACCTCGTCGAAGGACGGGTTTTCCATCCCGCGGAAGGAGACCGCCACCGTCCTCTGCCTTCCGGATGAATCACGGAACCAGTTCAGCCTGTCCGCCAGCGCCTGCACGAGCCCGTTTTCCTCGTCCTGCTCGGTGAGCTTGAGTATCGGGAGGTTCTTCAGAGGGAAGACAGACTCGTCCGAGAAGGATATCGTGCTTCCGCTGATGTCCATCGAGTGGCTCCCCGCGCCTACGACCGTGGCGCGGATGGTCTCCTCCGCAGGGACGACGCCGAGCGTCCTGTAGGTCTCCGTCCACCTGACGGCCTGCCCCAGCAGAACGCCTATATCTCCGTAGACAAACGGCCCTCCGCTCGGAACGGCGTCAATAGCGTCCGCTACGCCGCCCGAGTAAGTCACGTGCTTCACGCTTCTGTCGGTGCCACGAAAGTCGTGCGACGTCAGCAGCGCTTCGAACAGGGAGCTTCGCGGCGCGGTGCCCATCAGCTCGTCCATGAAGGCCGCCATACGCGCGGCCAACCTCTTCAGGTCGTCCATCGAGGCCGACACACCCTCGCGTATGGACAGGCCCAGCGACGAGATCACGGGGGCGAGGCAGGGCGCAACGTACTCCACCCTTCTGGATGCCGCCTCAAGGCGGACCAGCCTTCCCCCTATGTCCAGACAGCTGGTGTCCGTCACCTCGCCGTTTCTGAAGATCGCCACGTTTGTGGTACCCCCGCCTATGTCGAAGTTAGCCACGGACGTCCGCTCTCGCTTCGAGTAGGCCGCCGCTCCGGACCCCTTTCCCGCAAGGATGGCCTCAAGGTCTGAGCCGGCGGTGGCGACGACGAAGTCCCCGGCAAGCCCCTCCATGCCGCGAGTCAGCGTCTCGGCGTTCTCCTTGCGCGCCGTCTCGCCCGTTATAATGATCGCCCCGGCGGATACCCTCTCCCTGTCCATGCCCGCCGCCCGGTACTCCGACTCGACTATGCGCCTCACGCCGTCCGCGTCTATCACGGCGGCGGACAGCAGTGGCGTGAAGTGGATGCCGCCGCGGTAGATGACGCGCTTGTCAACGACGGTGATGCGAGGTACCGAGGCCACGCTTGCGGTATTCTCTATTTCCAACGCGCTGAAGACGAGCTGCGTCGTCGATGTGC
>JBAYOX010000232.1:0-3330 GCA_041678025.1 Aminobacteriaceae bacterium | reverse complement strand
GGTCTACTGCCCATGGACCGACCTTGAGGAGAAGATGCGTCTGGCGGACAGCCCCCTTGCGTCCATTGAGAGCGCCGTCCCGTTAAACCGCTTCGACGTGGTTGGCTTCACACTGCAGTACGAACTGAGCTACAGCAACATACTTACCATGCTCGACCTCGGACGCATCCCGCTGCTTGCCGCCGACAGAGGGGAGGACGACCCTCTTGTTGCGGCGGGGGGCGTTGGCGCCTTCTCCCCCGAACCTATCTCCCCGTTCATCGACTTCTTCTGCGTCGGAGACGGTGAGGTGCTGCTGCCCCGAGTGGTCGACTGTCTGTTCAAGGCCAGGGGGCGTCCGCGCAGTGTGAGATTATCGATGCTGTCAGATATAGCAGGGGTCTACGTTCCCTCGCTGGTGAACTGCGATTACGCCGCCGTTGGAGTCTCGTTCCATCCGGTGCCGAGGGAGGGCGTGTCTCTGCCTGTACGCCGTGCTGTTGTCGACTCGATGGACGATGCGCTCTTGCCGGAGATGCTGTTGACGCCTTCCGCAGGGATCGTCCACGACAGGGTTACCGTCGAGCTCTTCAGAGGGTGCACCAGGGGCTGCCGCTTCTGTCAGGCGGGCATGGTGAACCGTCCGGTGAGGGAACGCTCGCCCGGGCCGCTCGCCGACAGGATAGTATCTCTGGTCGACAGGACCGGGTGGGAGGAGGTCGGTCTTCTGTCGCTGGCCTCGTGCGACTATTCGGCGATTACCCCGCTTGTAGAGGAGCTGTCGCCTCGGCTGGCGTCGCGCAACGTCAAGCTCAGTTTGCCGAGCCTGCGTATGGATGCCTTCTCAGTCAGCCTGGCCGCGGGGATGGACGGAATGCGCCGAGGCGGCATCACCTTCGCGCCAGAGGCGGGAACACAGCGTCTTCGCGACGTCATCAACAAAGGGGTAAGCGAGGAGGACTTCGAGTCCTCTCTTCGAATGGCCTTCAGCCGCGGGTGGGACAGGGTCAAGCTCTATTTCATGATGGGGCTTCCCACTGAGACATACGACGACCTGGAGGGCATCGTCCGCATGTCACGGCTTGCTTACTCCATAGGGCGCGAGTACAAAAAAAGGACGCAGGTGGCCGTCTCCCTCGCCGGGTTCGTCCCCAAACCGCACACCCCCTTTCAGTGGGAGGCGCAGCTTCCGGTCATCGAACTGCGTGAGAGGGGAAGATACGTCAAGAACAGTCTGAACAGCGGTGGGAGGGGCGGGATAACCCTCAAGTATCACGAGCCGGAACAGACCTTCCTCGAGGGCGTGTTCGCTCGCGGAGACAGACGCCTTGCGCCTGTCCTCCTAACCGCCTGGCGGATGGGAGCGCGTTTTGACGGGTGGAGCGAGTGCTTCTCATTTTCCCGTTGGATGGAGGCCTTCGAGATGTCCGGGGTGGACCCTCACCAGTATGTGGCGCGCGAGAGGGAGAGGGACGAGGGGCTCCCGTGGGACCACATACACGCCGGAGTAGAGAGGGACTTCCTGTGGAGGGAGCGCGTTCGCTCGCGGGAGGGGGCTCTGTCTCCCGACTGTCGCGACGGCGCGGTCTGCGTCCAGGGCGGGGAGGCCTGTCTGTTCTGCGGGGCGTGCGACTCCGCTAAGGGAGAGGTCTCAGATGCCTAGACTGCGCCTGACCTACGCCAAGAGGGGGAGGGCGTGCTTCATCCCGCATATAGCCATCCCCGGGGTCTTCACCAGGAGCGGGAGAAGGGCTGGCATCGACTTCGAGCTCTCCGAGGGCTTCTCGCCGAGGCCGCGCATAAGCCTCGGTCCGGAGCTACCGGTCGGCGTGGCTGCCCTGCGCGAGCCTTTCGAGGTCCGTGTGAGCACCTTCTCGCCGGATCTTATAAGGGCATGGGACGCCGCACTTCCGCCGGACTTTTTCTTCACCGGTTGCCGATGTGTGCCGGAGATGGTGGAAGGTGAGGCCAGATCGCTCAGCAAGCTGTGCGAGGCCTCGTCCTACCTGGTCGGCCTAAGGGGAGGACAGGACTCCGGTCTTTCGAAGGCGCTGGGGGAGATGGTGGAGGAGGGGACCCTGCTTCACTTCGAGGGAGCGAGGCGTGCCCTGTACTACTGCATAGTCGAGAGCCCATCAGTAAGAGGGCCGGGGCTCCTTGTGAAGGAACTGAAGAAAAGAGGTATCATAGAGGGATGGCCGGAGGTTTTCATACTTCGCGAGGCGGTCGGCCGACTGCTGAGGGGCGAAGCGGGGGATCCCCCGAGAGTGCTTCCACTTGTGCCTGACCACCCGGATGGGACAAGCACGGCGCTTATTGCCGATGAGTCATAGAGCTTTACGGGGACGTCTCTGAGCCGGAGGCTTCAGAGCTGTCTTTCGCGTAGTCGAATTTTTTTAGAATGGGAGGGAGTTCCGTTTGTTGGATAACCCTGAGACCAGAGGCGGACAGCCGGAGGTTAGCGGCGATGGACAGCCTTTCCAGCGTCCATCGGGGTTGTGCTCCCGGTGTTCGTCCTGCACTAGCGGTGCCGACAGAAAGATCGTCGCGAACTGCCTCGACCCTGAGGAGACCAGAGTCGCCATCATAGAGGATGGAAGGCTCGCCGACCTCTTCGTCGAGCGCATGTGGGAGCGCCAGAAGACCGGCGAGATCTACAAGGCTCGGGTCGAGAGCGTGCTTCCCGGCATTCATGCCGCCTTTGTCAATCTGGGGGACGGCAGGAACGCCTTCCTCTACCTCAACGACGCAAGGGGGCTGGACCTCCAGCCGAACAACGAGCTGGTGGTTCAGGTGACCAAGACGGCGAGGAAGAACAAAGGTGCCAGGGTGACCTCGCGCATATCCCTGCCGGGAAGGTATATTGTGCTCGTGCCTGGCGGACATGAGTCGGGAGTCTCCAAGCGGATAGTCGACGAGGGGGAGAGAAAGCGCCTGAAGTCGATAGCAAGGGAGCTCAGGGGGGACTTCGGGATCATAGTCCGAACGGCAGCCGAGGGAGTCGACGGCGAGTCTCTCGCTCACGACGTGGAGGCCCAGCTCGCCCTCTGGCAAGAGATAGAGCGCACAGGGCGGACGCAGAACGCTCCGTGTCTCCTCTTCAAGGACCTTGGGCTGCTCGGAAGGGTGCTCCGCGACGAGCTTACCGAGCAGGTCTCTGAAATAGTCGTCGACGCGGAGGAGGAGTACGAGAACATACGCGGCTATCTTCCCGGCTTTTGCGGCGGAGAGCCTCCCGAGCTCTCCCTGTACAGGGGGGCGATTCCGCTCTTTGAGTACTACGGCGTCGAGAGGGAGATAGACGCGTCGCTCGAGCGGAAGGTATGGCTGGAGTCCGGTGCCTACCTGGTG
>JBAYOX010000231.1:0-3346 GCA_041678025.1 Aminobacteriaceae bacterium | reverse complement strand
GCGGGATTGTACTGATTCCTGCCGTCGAAGACCAGCGGGCGCTTCAGAAGCTCCTTCATCCTCTGAAAATCCGGCCTGCGGAAGGGCGGCCACTCCGTCATCAGCAGCAGAGCGTCCGCGCCTGACAGCGCCTCGTAGTTCTCGTCGACGTACTCTATGCAATCGCTCCAGTCGGAGAGCTGCTCACGAGCGTTCGCTGCCGCCTCCGGGTCGTAAGCCCTTATCCGCGCCCCCGCCTCCGCAAGCCTCGGGATTCGGAGGGCATACCCGTCTCCGCAATGGAGGCCATGGCCGCCGGGGTACTACCCATAGCCCCGGCTGCGCAAAAAGCCCGGCGGGCCGACTTGCGGGCGAAGGCGAGGGAAAGGATAGAAAGTCGGTTTAACGCGACAAAAAACTACCCGGAATTTATCAAAGTTCTGCATGGTATTGCAACGGACTTTTGTCATCCCAAAAACCCGCCTTTCCTCAGTCATCCCGAACAACCGGCACCCCCCTGTCAACCCCGGACGGCGTAGTCTTTGACGTAAAGGGCATCTACGATAAAAACCCGGGCAGACGGCAGTTTGTAACTTGTAATCGTCATTCTCGCACGACCACTTGACCTTTTTTCAAAGTTGCCGCATAATATCTAGGAAGGGAAGGAATTCCTTACATGAGGGGAGGGAAGCATGATGGAGCTTGCAAAAATAACGTCGAAGGGGCAAATTACCATACCCGTCAGTATACGGCGGAAACTTGGAGTTAAAAAGGGCGACAAGGTTTTATTTTTCGAGGAAGCCGGGAGGATTTACATTCTCAATTCTTCGATGGAAGCTCTCAGAGAAGCGCAGGCCGCATTCTCAGGCGAGGCCGAGAGAGTCGGATTAAAGAGTGAAGAGGATGTCGTTGCTCTGATGAAGAAGTTCCGGCGCGAAAGAACGGTAGAATAGCATGCGGATAATGCTGGATACCAATGTGCTTGTCTCTCTGCTTTTGTTTCCCAATGAACGAATGAACGCCATGTTAGCACTCATTTTTTCAGAGCATGAGCTTATATTGTCCTCATTTGTCGTGACAGAACTGAAAGATGTCATACGGCGAAAATTTCCTGCAAAGGCAGGAGTTGTTGACAGGCTCCTTTTGAAAATGAGTTATACCCTAGTGTATACGCCGGATGAGATGGACGAGACACTGTTCAACATCCGTGACGCCAAGGATTATCCAGTTCTCTACACGGCAATTGTAGAGGATGTGGATATACTGGTTACCGGAGACAAAGACTTTGCCGACATCAAAATCGAAAAGCCGGAAATATTGACCCCTGCAGGTTTTATGGCAAAATACCTCTGATTGAAAGTAGCATCCCAAACTGCCCCCTCGTCATCCCGAACGACCGAAGGGAGGAGGGATCTCACGCCCAAAGCCCGAATATCCTCAAATTTCACCCTGAGGTCCCTCCTTCGTCGGGACGACAGAGTGGTCGTGACGACTGAGCGGGTAGCCCTCAGCAGCGGCCTATGCAGACATATTCGAAGCCCATGGCGCGCATTGTAGCGGGATTGTACTGATTCCTGCCGTCGAAGACCAGCGGGCGCTTCAGCAGCTCCTTCATCCTCTGAAAATCCGGCCTGCGGAAGGGGGGCCACTCCGTCATCAGCAGCAAAGCGTCCGCGCCGGAGAGCGCCTCGTAGTTCTCGTCGACGTACTCTATGCAATCACCCCAGTCGGAGAGCTGCTCACGAGCGTTCGCTGCCGCCTCCGGGTCGTAAGCCCTTATCCGCGCCCCCGCCTCGACAAGCCTCGGGATGATGTAAAGAGCGGGCGACTCGCGCACGTCGTCCGTCTGCGGCTTGAAGCTCAGCCCCCACACCGCGAAGAGTCGTCCGGAGACATCGCCGCCGTAGTGAGCCAGTATTTTTTGCAGAAACCACTCGCGCTGCTCCCGGTTCACCACGTCCACGGCCTTCAGGATGGAAAACTGCGACTCCGCCTCGTCCCCCGAGGCTATCAGCGCCCTCACGTCCTTGGGGAAGCACGACCCCCCGTACCCCACCCCTGCGTACAGGAAAGACGAACCTATTCGCGAGTCCGACCCCATCCCCATTCGAACCTCGTCCACATCCGCGCCCGCTCGCTCGCAGAAGCGTGCAAGCTCGTTCATGAAGCTGATCCGGGTGGCCAGCATCGCGTTGGCCGCGTACTTGGTCAGCTCCGCCGACGGGATGGACATCGTCAGGATGCGGTTCTCGCGCATCGTGAACAGTAAGAAGAGCTCCTTCAGCAGCTCCGCGGTGCGATTGTTCTCCGTGCCGACCACGATGCGGTCCGGCTTCATGAAGTCCTCGACCGCGTTGCCCTCCTTCAGGAACTCCGGGCAGAAGGCCACGTCGAACTCAAGGTCCGTCCTGCCGCGCAGCGCCAGTCGCTCGCCGACTATCTGCTTCACACGCAGCGTTGTGCCCACCGGCACGGTCGACTTGGTCACCACGACCTTGTAGCTCTCAAGGTGCTCGCCGATCTCGCGCGCGACACTCCACACGTAGGAGAGATCAGCCGCCCCCGCATCGTCCGGCGGGGTGCCCACGGCGATGAAGATGAAGAGCGAGCTCTCCATCCCCTCCTTCAGACTGGTGGTGAAGCGCAGGCGGCCCTGCGAAGCGTTCCGCCTGACTATCTCCTCAAGGCCTGGCTCGTATATCGGGATGCGCCCCTCCTGCAGCATGGAGATCTTCCGTTCGTCGACGTCCACGCACCAGACGTCGTGCCCGATCTCCGCAAAACACGCCCCGGTCACCAGGCCCACGTAGCCCGTACCCACAACGCAGATGCGCATATTCAACCAACTCCCTGTGTAGTGTAAAGATAGCTCTTCGACCGTTCGTGGCGACAGGTTTGTTTTCTCCTACTCCGCCTTGCTGTCGAACATCGCGTGGGGGATTATTCTCGTCAGGGTTCGGCGGATTCCCAGCTCGTCCTCCTCCTCGGCCGCCCTCCTCAGGTCCGTCAACAGTGCGTCGAAGGCAGGCGGCATGTCGTTGTTCCTCGCTATAAATATCTTGGCGAAGCGCGACGCCACCGTGCCCTCCTCCGCCGTCAGCAGCTCCTCGAACAGCTTCTCCCCAGGCCGGATGCCGGAGTAGACTATCTCCACGTCCTTCTCCGGCTCCAGCCCGGACAGACGAATCAGGTCCGCCGCCAGATCGGCAATCCTAACCGGCTCCCCCATATCCAGCACAAAGACCGAGCTGTTGCGCCTCATCCCCCCCGCCTGCAGCACAAGCTGCGCCGCCTCCGGGATGGTCATAAAATAGCGCGTCATATCTTTATGAGTCACCGTTACCGGGCCTCCACGCCGTATCTGCTC
>JBAYOX010000230.1:0-3351 GCA_041678025.1 Aminobacteriaceae bacterium | reverse complement strand
CCGGGCAATGAAACTCGGCAAGGGAACACCCGAGGAGATTCTCAAGCTGGAACACGCCAATCTGGACGACACCTGGAGACAGCTTCAGCCCGAGAAGATAGCCTCCTTTTGCGAACAGGCCGAGAAAGCGCGGATGGTCTACTGCATGGGCTGGGGCATATCCTCGATAATCGCCGAATCCCTGTTCACCCGATTTGTAGAGATGGGAATACGCAGCGTTCTCATGAAGAGGGGGTCTCTGGCCCTGATTGAACAGGCACGTGCCGTTACGGCCGGCGATCTTGTGGTCGTATGCGAACTCCCGAGCTACGTTATCGAGGTAACAAAATCTGTGCAGAGGGCGGCGTCAAGCGGTGCCTCGATAATAACGATCACCGACAGCCCAGCCGCCCCGGTATGCCAACACTCGACTCTTTCATTCTACGTAAGCGACACCACGCCTACCTTCGGAAGCAGCCTTGTTGCCCCGATCTTTCTGGTGCACATTCTTACCTCGGCCCTGGCGTCCAACCTTGGAGACTCGGCCAGGGACGCGCTGCAGGATCAGAAGTTGGGGCTGCACGACGAGCAGATATACCACCCAGCGTACGGGTTGCGCTACTAGATACGTTCACCCGGCCCTATTGACACTAATGCCGCTCCAGTGCGAGCTAGCCTAGATATCAAACACCTCGCCAGGCTTGACCACCCGAACCTCGGCCTTCCCCCCGACCGCTTTGATGAACTCTATCGGGTCCGCCGATATTACCGGGAATGTATCGTAATGCATTGGCACAACGATCTCAGGACGAATAAAGCCCACCGCCTTCGCCGCGTCGTGGACGTCCATCGTGTAGTTGCCGCCTATCGGCAGAAGCGCGATCTTCACATTCTCTGAGGCGAGGAGCTGCATGTCCATAGTCAGCCCAGTATCACCGGCATGATAGATGGTCACGCCGTCGATATTCAGCAAAAAACCGCACGGATTTCCGCCCGGAACTAGCCCGTCCTCCGTCTGGATATCCGACCCGTGAAGTGCCGGGGTCATCTTGACCCTGCCGAACGGGAAGGTGTACGAACCGCCGATGTGCATTGAATGACAGGCCACTCCCTTCCCTTCGAGGTAGGCACACAGCTCGGCATTGGCGACCACTGTCGCGCCCGTCCTCATAGCTATGGGCTCCGCGTCCCCAAGATGGTCGCCGTGTCCGTGAGTAACCAGTATATAATTGACGTCGCTGATATCTTCGCTCTTGACTGCGGCGACCGGATTGCCCGTAATAAACGGATCGATCAGTATAGACGCATTCTCCCCTGTCACCTTAAAAGCGGCGTGCCCCAAAAAACAGAGTTTCGCCATCTCTACCCCCTCCTTTTTTAAAAAGAACACCGCTACTTTTCAGTAGTGCCTGCTTCCTGTTTGAGCGGGGCTACCGGCACGATCGTTATATGAAGCTCCTCAAGCTGTTCCTGCGACACTGGGGAGGGCGCGCCCGACATCAGGCACTGAGCCCTCTGAGTCTTGGGGAAGGCCATCACATCGCGGATGGACGACGCGCCGGCCAGCAGCATCGCCAGCCTGTCTAGGCCGATGGCTATGCCACCGTGGGGGGGGGTCCCCATCGCCAGAGCGTCGAGCAGGAAGCCGAAGCGTTCCCTGGCCGCCTCACGTGAAAAGGCCATGCATGAGAAGACCTTCTCCTGTAGTTGAGGGTCGTGAATCCTTATGGAACCGCCTCCGAGCTCGTTTCCGTTGAGCACGCAGTCGTAAGCCCTCGAGCGCGCCTCTCCGGGGTTGGTGTCCAGCAGGGGAATGTCCTCCGTCCGCGGGGAGGTGAAGGGGTGATGAACAGAGCTCCATCTGCCCGCCTCTTCATCCCGCTCGAAGAGAGGAAAGTCGGTCACCCACAGGAACTCCCACCTGTCCTTGGCAACCAACCCGTGCTCCCTGGCCAACTCTATCCTTAGAGCGCCAAGTATTTCCGAAACCTCTCGCCAGTCGGCCCCAGCCATGACGAAAAGGGCGTCCCCATCCTCTATCGCACCGGAAGCGGCCAACAGGGAGCGCCCCTCGTCGTCGAGGAACTTCACCAGCGGCCCCTTCAACTCGCCGTCCCTCATCTGCAGCGGTGAGAGAGCCCTTGCACCGAGTTTTTTCGCCCTCTCCTCGACCTCGGACAGCCCCTTTCTCGACAATGATGCACCTCCCGGCAGAGGGAGCCCCCGGATGAAGCCTCCGTTCGCCAGCACATCAAGGAACGGTTCGAAGGAGCTGCCCTTGAAGGCGGGCGCCAGGTCGACGATCTCTGTCGGGATGCGCAGGTCCGGTTTGTCGCTACCGAAGCGGTCCATCGCCTCGCAGTAGGTCATACGCCTGAAGGGTACGGCTATCTCGCAGCCCGTCGTCTCTTTGAACAGCCCTTGCAGGTACTCCTCGACCAGGCTGAATATATCCTGCTCGACGAGGTAGCTCATCTCGATATCGATCTGGGTGAACTCCGGCTGTCTGTCCGCTCTGAGGTCCTCGTCCCGGAAGCACTTCACTATCTGGAAGTACCTGTCGAATCCACTGATCATCAGTATCTGCTTGAATATCTGCGGTGATTGCGGCAGGGCATAGAAGGACCCCGGGTTCACCCTGCTGGGAGACAGGTAGTCCCTCGCCCCCTCCGGGGTCGAAAGGGTGAGCATCGGGGTCTCCACCTCGAGAAAACCTCTGTCGGAGAGAAAATTCCTGGTGTGCATCGAGATCTTGTGGCGAAGACGAAGATTATGCTGCATCCTGTCCCGTCGCAGATCCAGATATCTGTGGTGAAGGCGGAGGTTCTCGTCCACCCTGTCGGTCATCTCCCCCACTTCGAATGGAAGAGGGGCGGCAGACGACAGGCGGATGAAGTCCGAGGCCACAATCTCCCAATCTCCCGTCTTCATCGACGGGTTGGATGTGCCCTCCGGACGCACCCTCACTCGTCCCTTGACCGCTATCACGAACTCGCTGCGGAGCTCTTTCGCTCGCTCGTGAACCTCGCTCACCAGCTCGGGATTGAAGACGACCTGAACTACCCCTGTGTGATCCCAGAGGTCGATGAATATCAGACCTCCCAGGTCCCTCCTGCGCCTCACCCATCCGTTGACGACCACGGCAACCTCGGATTTCCGCCTCCCGGCCACTTCCCCACAGTAGGCGGTCCTCCGCCAGTCCTTGTCGAAATAACGCTGCTCGCCTGCCATTACATGCTCCCTCCAGAAGTCTTCGAGACTCTACTTTTTCAGTTCTTCAGCAAGCGATGAGAGGGGCATCTCCCTCTGCTCCGCCGTCGTCATGTCCTTAACCGTAGCGGTTCCCCTCTGAAGCTCGTTTTCTCCGATGAT
>JBAYOX010000229.1:0-3359 GCA_041678025.1 Aminobacteriaceae bacterium | reverse complement strand
GTAGCCCCTCGACCATCTCAAGGGTGGTTCCGACTGTCTGGCTGTCCTCGACGGTGATGACGCCGTCCTCGCCGACCTTGTCCATCGCCTCGGCGATGAGCTGGCCTACCGCCTTGTCGTTGGCGGAGATGGCCGCCACCTGGGCGATCTTGTCGCGGTTCTTTACCGGGATGGCCTTCTTTCTGAGCTCGTCCACCACGAAGTCCACCGCTCTCTCGATGCCGGAGCGCATCAGCATTCCGTTCGCGCCGGCGGCGACGTTCTTCATGCCCTCGGCAATGATCGCACGCGCGAAGACCGTGGCGGTGGTGGTGCCGTCGCCAGCGATGTCGTTGGTCTTGGACGCGACCTCTTTCAGAAGCTGTGCGCCGGTGTTCTCGTACACGTCCTCAAGGTCGATCTCCTTGGCGATGTTCACGCCGTCGTTGGTGATCGTGGGGGAGCCGAACTTCTTCTCAAGAACGACGTTGCGTCCCTTGGGACCAAGTGTTACGCTGACCGTGTCAGCAACTTTATCGATACCGCGGAGCATCGCGCGGCGAGCTTCTTCTCCAAAAACAAGGATCTTTGCCATTGTATTTTTACCTCCTCAATATATCGGGCTTCTACTTATCGATGATCGCTAGGACGTCGCGCTCGCTGAAGATGACATACTCGTCGCCATCGAGCTTCACTTCGGTGCCGGCGTACTTGCTGAAAATGATGCGGTCGCCGACCTTTACCTCAAGCGGAAGCTTCTGGCCGTTCTCGAGCACCTTACCCGTACCGACGGCCATGACTTCGCCCTCGGTCGGCTTCTCCTTGGCGGTGTCGGGAAGTACTATTCCGCCCTTTGTCTTCTCCTCGTTATGCAGCACCTTGACAACAAGTCTGTCTCCAAGCGGTCTCAAGTTCATGTGCATACCCCTCCTAAAGTTTGTTTTACGAAATGCTAGCACTCAGTCGAGTCGAGTGCTAAATTGACCGTAGTAAATAATAAGGATGAAAGGCGCGTTTCTCAAGAGTGAATGAGGGAAAATAACCCATGTTTTTCGGCTGCTACACCTGCGATTGAGGAATATTCTTCTGTTTGCTGAAGTTTTCATTAAGCTACTGCTTTTTCCAGATCTCCCATGAGGGGTCGGGAGCGAGGTCAAGAGTGGAGCTTTCGCCCCTTCTGAAGGCCGCGTACCCTGCGGCGGCTATCATCACTGCGTTGTCGGTGCATCGATCCACGGGAGGGATGCAGACCCTCCACCCTCTCTCATTTCTAAGGGCCTCTCGCAGAGCGCTGTTCGCCGCCACTCCCCCGGAGATTGAGACGGTCCGTATTCCGGTGCGGCGCGAGGCCAGACGCAGCTTGTTCATGAGAGTCTCTGTGACGGCCCTCTGAAATGACGCGCAGAAGTCCTCAACCGGGACCTCCACCCCTGCTCTTTCCAACTTCTTCAGCGCTGTTATGGCGGCCGTCTTCAGTCCGCTGAAGCTGAACTCGATCTCCCGGCTCCCCTTTAGCGGCTGGGGGAAGTCGAAGGCGTGCGGGTCGCCTTCCGCTGCTAGCCTGTCCACGACGGGGCCACCCGGGTAGGGAAGTCCCATCGCTTTGGCGACCTTGTCGTAGGCCTCGCCAGCGGCGTCGTCGCGCGTTCCTCCAAGGAGGAGATACTCGCCAAAGCGCTTCACCAGGACTATCTCCGTGTGTCCCCCGGACACAATCATGCACAGAAAGGGCGGGGCGAGGTCGGGGTATGACACGACGTTGGCGAAGATGTGCCCTTCCAGGTGGTTGACCCCTATCAGAGGCCTCTCCCAGGCCAGAGCGAGCGCCTTGGCGGCCATAACTCCGACCAGCAGCGACCCCATCAGACCCGGACCGGATGTAACGGCAATAAGCCCTATCTCCTCGCGCGGCTCCTTCACCCCGGCCCGGCGAAGCGCCTCCTCCGTCAGAGGAAGGAAGGCCTCCAGGTGCCTGCGGGCGGCGAACTCCGGCACAACGCCGCCGAACGGGGCGTGATCCTTTATCTGGCTGGAGAGCAGCTCCGCCTCGACCTTGCAGGGGCCGCGAAGCACCGCGACAGCCGTGTCGTCGCAGCTGCTCTCCATTCCAAGCGTCA
This sequence comes from Aminobacteriaceae bacterium, assembly GCA_041678025.1. Lineage (GTDB taxonomy): Bacteria > Synergistota > Synergistia > Synergistales > Aminobacteriaceae > JAAYLU01. The sequence continues at coordinate 1,263 of JBAYOX010000229.1, read as the reverse complement.
GGAACGATTCGTCGGAGCGGCTCATTTTATCGGGAACTCCAGCTCCGCCTCGTAGTCGCCCACAGAGACCCTTCTGGCCGCACCCCTCACCGCCTCAAGAGGCACAGCCACGGCGAAGTCGCCGGAGAAACCGGCCGGCAGCTCTCCGACCGGGACGTAGTGCTTGTTGGTCAGTACGTCCTGCTGCGTGATAACGTGCGAGCCTATCTTTATCATCTCCAGCTCGAGGTCGAGGTTTTTCTTCGTGTGCAGTCGCACTATGAAGAGCGCCTTCTTCCCTGTCTTCTCGCTGCCGAAGAAATATGCGTTGTCCCTCAGCCAGTCGGGCGCCCCGGCATCCTTCACGGCCGCCTGCGACAGGGCGCGGTCGACGTAAACAAAGGTGAACTGGGCCCTGGCCCCGATGATGAGATCGCCGAGCGCCTCCCCCTCGTACCATAGGGCGACGCTTCTCTTATCGAACAGGGTCGCCAGCTCCGCCGCGAACGACGGTACCGACACCATCAGGGCGGCCACTATCAGAAACAGTACTCTCCTGCGCAGATTCATTCTAAACACCTCCACATTTTCTTCACTCATCCCGCCCGCCTCTTCCTCCCACGGCGACGCGTAGCCATCTCCACTCCTGAAAGCGCAGCGCGGCGGTAACCAAGAAGTATCCCGAAGCGGCGAAACAGACCAGCCCACCCACCCAGACACCCCTTGCGCCCCCCGAGAAGGCCGGGGAGTAGGGGAATACAAGCCTCCACAGCAGCACAAGGGCGCCCATCACCGACAGGGAGAGCAGCATTTTTCCCGACCAGGAGGGGGAGAAGACCCCGAAGGGGCCTCCATTCCCGGATGCCAGTATGCGTATGCCCACCCAGCCGGAGAGGGTGAAGGCCAGCGACGTGGCGAGTGCCAGGCCGCCGTAGGACATGGGCCTCATCAGCGCCAGCGAGAAGGCGAGCGTCCCGGCGACGCTGGTCAGAGTCACGATCATCGCAGCGCGAGGCATGCTCCTGGCGTACAGCCCGCGCATCGCCACGGTCGACAGGGCCATGCCGGGAAGCCCCAGGGAGTACATCGAGAGCGATAGCGCCGTCCCTCTCCACGCCCACTCCCCGAACGCCCCTCTGACGAAGAGCAGGTGGACTATCTCGCTTGAGGCCATCACAAGCCCCAGAGTGGCAGGAAATACCACGAACAGGGTGAAGCGAAGGGAGTCGCGCATTATCTCGCGAAACTCCGACGAGTCATCCGCGGGGCATCTGGATAGCTGGG
>JBAYOX010000228.1:0-3452 GCA_041678025.1 Aminobacteriaceae bacterium | reverse complement strand
GGTTGTCTACGAATATATAAGGACGGGGGCGCCCGCAGTCTCGAGGACATTATCTAAGAAGTACCTCAGGGGGGGCAGTTGCGCCACCATCAGAAACGAGATGGCCGACCTCGAGGAGATGGGGTACTTCTACCAGCCTCACACATCCGCCGGGCGGCTCCCTACGTCAAAGGCTTACAGACTGTACGTGGATTCGATTATGCAGCGCAGGAGAATCGCTCCTGCGGAGACGGAGGAGTGGAGGCGTTCTATCCGGGAGAGCAGGCAGGGGATAGAGTCGATACTCGCGTATATCTCCCGTCTTCTCGGGCAGGCGACCAACTGCGTCGGGGTGGCGGCCCTCTCTGCCCTTGAGGAGGTTCAGATCCAGCGGGTGAACTTCCTTCGTCTCGGGGGGAATACCGTACTGCTTCTGCTCGTCCTGGAGGGCGGGTTGGTTCACCAGGGCAATATCAAACTGCCTTGCGAATTGTCGCAGGACGCGCTTGACGAGCTGGGACGCCGTATCACGGCGATAGCCGAGGGGCATCCGTGGAGCGAGGTCAGGGGGGTGCTGTTCAGGTACGTTTTCGACGGCCTGGAGCGTCTGTGGGACTCCTGCCGCGAGGCCATACTGCAGATGGACTCCCTTCTGAACAAGAGGCATTCCCGCCTGTTCATCGGCGGAGCTCAGCACATTCTGAGCCTGCCGGACTTTCAGGATATCGGCAAGTTCCAGACGGTGCTGTCGCTGATAGAACAGGAGCAGGCCCTAGCCGAGATGGTGGAGCGATACAGCGTGAAGCAGGGAGTGTCCGTGACCATCGGAGAGGAGAATGCGGACGAGGAGATGAGGCAGTTCTCCCTCGTGCTTGCCCCCTCGTCGGGGACCGGCGCCAGGGCTATCCTGGGGCTGTTAGGCCCGCTCAGGATGGACTATGAGAAGTCCATATCTATCCTCGAGGCAATGGCTGAAGATCTGGACGATATGCTTGTCCAGTGACGTGCATACATGATGTGAAAGGAGCGAAGCGAATGAAGAGGTTCGACGACGTGCTCCCGCAGGAGCGGGAGGAAGAGGGATCGCCGCCCTTCCTGGGGCAGGTGGGTGGCGTAGGTGATCTGTCGGCCGTGGAGGCCTCCGGAAAAAACGATGCCATTGATGCTGCGATCGATTCCCTGACGCAAGAGAAGCAGGAGCTTGAGGATGCGCTCGCCAGGGCGAGGGCGGATTTTTTCAACTACAGGAAGAGGATAGAACGGGACAGGCAGAAGGAGCGGGCGATGATCGCCGAGGATAATGTTTACAGCTTCCTTCCAGTCCTTGACAATCTAGACCGAGCGCTAGCGGTTGACCCGGACTCTGAAGGCGGAAGCATCCTCAAAGGGGTCGAAATGGTGCGCAAGCAGTTCCTCTGTGTTCTTGAATCGCTGGGAGTGTCGCAGATTCAGACGAAGGGGGCTCCTTTTTCACCGGAGTACCACGAGGCGGTTGCGGCCGTCCCCACGGACGACCCTGAGATGAACGGCCTCGTGGTGGAGGAGGTCATGACCGGATTCAGGAGCAAGGAGCGTGTGCTGCGCGCCGCCAAGGTGAAGGTGGCCTCGTTCGCACAGGAAAAATAACAGGCAGCGAACAATCTAACGCCTGAAGGCTTTACCGCTATATATTCAAGATAATCAAGGGCTTTCGCTCAATCCAACTATGAGGTGAGACAGAATGTCAAAAGTTGTAGGTATCGATCTGGGAACGACAAACAGCTGTATAGCCGTCCAGGAGGGGGATGTCACCACGATTATCCCCAGCTCCGAGGGCGCAAGGACTATGCCGTCAGTTGTGGCCTTCACCAAAGAGGGTGAACGCCTAGTCGGTCAGCTTGCGAAGAGGCAGGCTATAGTCAACGGCGACCGGACGGTGATGTCCATAAAGCGCGAGATGGGGACCGATCACAGGGTAACCATAGACGGGAAACAGTACACCCCACAGGAGATCTCCTCCATGATCCTTCAGAAGATGAAGCGAGACGCGGAGGACTACCTCGGCGAGCCGGTGACAAAGGCCGTTATCACGACACCCGCATACTTCACCGACGCACAGCGTCAGGCGACCAAGGACGCGGGGGCTATCGCCGGCCTTGAGGTATTGCGCATCATAAACGAACCGACCGCGGCCTGCCTCGCGTACGGTGAAAACAAGCAGGGGGAGCACAAGATCCTCGTGTTCGACCTCGGAGGCGGCACGTTCGACGTGTCGATACTCGACGTCGGAGAGGGCGTCTTCGAGGTGCTCGCCACAGCGGGCGACAACCGTCTCGGCGGCGACGACTGGGATATGAGGGTCGTCGACTGGATAGTGGACCAGTTCAAAAAGTCGGACGGGATTGACCTGAAGAACGACAGGATGGCGCTGCAGAGGCTTCGCGAGGCGGCGGAGAAGGCGAAGGTCGAGCTCTCCTCCATGCCCGAGACCACCATCTCACTGCCCTTCATCACGGCGAACACATCCGGCCCGAAGCACCTGGAGACCAGCCTCACACGCGCCAAATTCGAGGAGATGACGTCGGATCTGCTGGAGCGAACGGCGAAGCCGACCCGTCAAGCGCTTCAGGACTCCGGCCTCTCTGCCGACGAGGTCGACAAGATCCTCTTGGTCGGAGGTTCCACCAGAATGCCGATGGTGCAGAAGAAGATAAAGGAACTTCTTGGCAAGGAGCCTACCAAGGGGATCAATCCCGACGAGTGCGTGGCAGCGGGCGCGGCGATCCAGGGGGCGATTCTGGCGGGTGACCACAAGGATATAGTTCTGGTTGATGTGACGCCCCTCTCGCTGGGACTTGAGACGCTTGGCGGGGTGAACACGAAGATCATCGAGCGCAACACGGCCATACCGGTGTCAAAGAGCCAGGTGTTCACCACTGCGGCGAACAGTCAGACCCAGGTCGAGATTGTCGTGCTGCAGGGGGAGAGGGCGATGGCCGCGGACAACGTCAGACTGGGCAAGTTCGTCCTGGACGGGATTCCCCCGGCGCCTCGCGGCATACCCCAGATAGAGGTTTCCTTTAATATCGATGTCAACGGCATCCTCAAGGTAAACGCGAAGGACAAGGGAACGGGCAAGGCCCAGAATATCTCCATCCACTCCTCTAACCTCTCCAAGGAGGACATAGAGAGGATGAAGAATCAGGCCGAGGAGTTCGAGGAGGAGGACAAGAAGAAGCGCGAGACGGCGGAGGCGAAGAACGAGGCGGACAGCACCGCTTACGCTGCTGAGCGCCTCATAGCCGAGAACGGTGACAAGATGACGCCGGACGAGAAAGGCAAGATAAATTCGGGCCTTGAGGAGCTCAGACGTCTGCTGTCCGGGGAGGATATGGCGGCCATACGCTCGGCTAAAGAAGCCCTTGACAGGTCGCTCCAGGAGTTCTCCACCAGGTTGTACTCACAGGCGCAGCAGCAGGACTCGCAGGGGGCGC
>JBAYOX010000227.1:0-3482 GCA_041678025.1 Aminobacteriaceae bacterium | reverse complement strand
GCCTTGAGGTCGCCGCCCTCGGAGGCGAGCCGGGAGTGCTCTCCGCCCGTCTGGCCCGGAGCAACGATGAGAGGATAAAGGTAATCCTGAGCCGCTTAAAGGGCTCGTCAGACAGGTCGGCGCGCTTCGTGGCCTCGATGGCCCTCTATCTCCCCTCGGGGGCATGCGTTGTCACCGAAGGGGTCTGTCCGGGGGAGATAACCCGGTATCCTGCCGGGGGGCGCGGCTTCGGCTACGACCCGATATTCAGACCCCTGGGGTACGACTCGACATTCGGAGAGCTTCCCGACCAGGTCAAAAGACGGATTTCTCACAGGGCGATTGCGAGTTATCGGCTTCTGGGTATCCTTTTTGTCTAGTTGTGTGGTAAAATACTTCTCCGTCTGGAATTGGTTTCCATTTTTTAGGAGGTGCGCGACTTGAAGATGTTTCTCGGCATCGTCCATATTCTTCTCTGCATAGCCCTGTCGGCTATCGTCCTTCTTCAGCAGAGAAAAGAGGGCGGCTTTTCCGGTATTTTCGGCGGCGGTACACAGGCCGATATGGGCGCAAGCCAGTGGCAGCGCTTCACGGGGCTGACCAAGCTCACTGTGATACTGACCACTATATTCATGGTGACATCCGTAGTTCTCGTGCTACTTTAAGCAGGGTCATGGATTCCAGCGTAAAGGGACGGCAACTCCGGGAGATGGACGGCTTTTCCGATGTACGAGCCTTTCGGCCTTCCGGTGAAAGGTTGCACTCCGCCACTCATGAGGAGATCCTTGGCGGCTGTACGACCGATGTCTACTTCATAAAGGCGCGCGACGTCCTCAGGAGAAGCGGAAAACTCTCGACAGAGGTGACCGCGGAGATATTCTCAAGAAGAGGCGGTGTCTTCGCAGGGCTTGAGGAACTCATGGTGCTTCTTCAGGGCATGGAACTTGAGGTGTTCTCCCTCGATGAAGGCGATGCCTTCGAGCCCAAGGAGGTCCTAGTACGGATTGTCGGTCCTTACGAGGCCTTCGGCAAGTTCGAGACTGTCATTCTTGGGATGCTGGCGAGTGCGTCTGCCTGGGCGACGGCGGCCAGAGAGTGCGTCGACGCAGCGGGCGGCAAACCGGTCCTCTGCTTCGGTGCGCGGCACGTTCACCCATCGGTCGCTCCCGTCATGGAGCGCACGGCCCTTCTCGTGGGAGGCTGCGCCGGGGCAAGTTGCATACTCGGCGCGAAACTTGCGGGCGCGGCGCCCTCGGGCACGGTGCCTCACGCTGCAGTCCTCATAGAGGGGGACACAGTCGAGCTGGCGAAGGCGTACGACGCTGAAATGCCCTCCGAAGAGCCCAGGATAGTGCTGGTCGACACCTTCAAGGACGAGGCGGAGGAGTCTCTCCGCGTAGCGGAAGCTCTTGGGGACTCCCTCGACGCCATACGGTTGGATACCCCCGGCGAGAGGGGCGGTGTCACTCCCGCTCTGGTGGCCGAGGTCAGATACAGGCTGGATAAAGCGGGGTTCTCAAATGTTAAAATCGTAGCCTCGGGCGGCCTTTCCCCAGACAGGATCAGGGAGCTGGACAGGGCGGGTGCTGACAGCTTCGGCGTGGGGAGCTACATCTCCCATGCGAGCCCGATAGACATGACCATGGACCTTAAGGAGATCGCGGGTGTGCCCATAGCCAAGCGTGGGCGCCTGCCCGGAAGGATAGAGAACCCGAGGTTGAAACGGGTGCTGTAGAGAGCATCTAGGAGAATGGCGACAAGATCGCTTCTTTGCCGGGGAGACCGCTTGAGGGGGCCCCTGCCACGTCCTTGAAGGCGAGGCTTTCCGGTGGCAAGAGGACGGTTTCTTAATAAATAGATTTATCCGAGCATAAGAGACATTAAGGAGGAAAGACCCATGTTGTGCAATCGCACCTATATGGCCGTCAAGGAGAAGGTCGAGCGTAGATGGTACATCGTAGACGCCGCCGACAAGCCCCTCGGGCGCGTAGCTTCCCAGGTGGCCAAGGTACTGACGGGCAAGAACAAGCCCACATACACCCCGCACGTGGACACGGGGGACTTCGTGATCATCGTTAACGTCAAAAAGGCCAGGCTCACCGGCAACAAGCGCGAGACCAGCCATGTCACATACCACACAGGTTGGCCCGGGGGCTTCAAGTCGACCAGCTACGGCGTCATGATGGAGAAGAAGCCCGAAGAGCTGATGCACAGGATAGTCAAGGGAATGCTCCCCAAGAACAAGTTGAACTACCAGAGGAAGCTCAAGGTGTACGCAGGAGAGGATCACCCCCACTCCGCGCAGCAGCCCGAGCCCCTTGAAGTGTAGCAGGCAGAAGGAGGACGAATTTCATGCAGAGTTCAGATTATTTCTGGGGAACGGGTAGAAGAAAGTGCGCCCTCGCTCGCGTCCGCATTCGCCCGGGCAGCGGAGCTTTCAAGGTAAACGAAAAGGAAGTCGCAGAGTACTTCCCGAGGGATTGCTGGCAGATAAGCGCAACGCAGCCTCTCAAGGTGGTGGGGCTCGAGGGCAAGATCGACGTCTTTGTCCGTGCCTCTGGCGGCGGCTTGACAGGCCAGGCCGGAGCGGTTCGTCTTGGAGTGGCCCGCGCGCTGCTCAAGCTGAACCCGGAGCTTCGCCCGATTCTGAAGAAGAACGGATTTCTCACCCGCGACCCTCGCATGGTCGAGCGGAAGAAATTCGGACAGAAGGGCGCCAGAGGGCTTCGCCAGTTCTCGAAGCGTTAATTCAGGCAGGAGTATAGCTGATTGCGGGCGGGCCTTTGGCCCGCCTTTTTTATGGGCTGTTCATCCCTAGCAATGGTATAATTCCTAAGAAGGTTATCGTACAATTTCGGTTTTCCCACATGACAACGCAGGAGGTGCTTGCAGTATGAAGAGGTTCTATATGTTGGCCGTTTTCGTGTTTATTGCGGTGGCCTTTATGGCTTCCCAGTCGTTCGGTGACGTTCTGCCGCGCACTACGACAGCGACCAGGGATATCGTGCTTGTTGAGGAATACGAGGACGACGCCGACGCCGAAAAGCCGGTAATGGACGGAGAGGAGAAGGCGGCTCGCCTGAGCATCGAGGAGATGTACAGATCCGACTTCGCGTTGACCCTCGAATCCGGCAGAGCTGCTGAGGGGGACGTCTACGATATAGGCGACAGAGTAGAGTTCTCATTCACCTCCGACAGGGACTGCTACATGACCCTGCTTAACTTCACCCCCTCCGGAGGGATATACGTGCTCTTCCCCAACAAGTGGGTGACGGACAACTTTGTTAAGGCAGGGGAGAGGGTGCTTGTCCCAGCCTCGGGACAGAAGTTCTCGATGAAGCTCGGAGGCCCTGCCGGTACCGACGTCGTGAAGGCCATAGCCACCAACATAGAGACGAAGATAGTCGATCCTCAGAATCAGAAGCTGTTCGGCCCCTTCTCCATGCTGGAGGACCCGAAGGTGGCGACGAGAGACATCATCCTGATAGAGGAGGAAGACGATG
>JBAYOX010000226.1:0-3500 GCA_041678025.1 Aminobacteriaceae bacterium | reverse complement strand
GGAGCGAAGCAGCAAAGTCTCCTTAAGCGGCGCTTCGGGAGCGACGCCAGGGCGAAGCTCTCGCGGTACCACGCCTGTTATCCTCCCCCTGACCTCAAGGCCGAACGAGGCCAGAGCCGCAGACAGAAGACGGACGACGGAACTCTTACCGCGGCTTCCAGTAACCAACACTCTGATAGGGGCCGAAGTCAGGCCTGCCATGAAAACGAGCCCGGCCGCGCCGGGTCAATCCCCCGAGCAGATCGCGACCGATGCCGAGGCACCTATGCGCGAGGCCCCTGCGGCAATCATCCGCTCGGCGTCTTCCCTGGTCCTTATCCCTCCCGACGCCTTCACTCCAAGTCGATCCCCGACAACACGCCTCATCAGGTAAACATCCCCGACCGTCGCCCCTCCCGAGGAAAAGCCTGTAGACGTCTTGACGAAGCTCGCTCCCGCCTCCTCCGCCAGGCGACAGGCGAGCTCCTTGAGCTCGTCCGTCAGCAGGCACGTCTCTACGATCACCTTCACCAGCGCCCCGCCGGAGGCCCCGACCACAGAGCGTATATCCTCGCGGACGTAATCCTCTTCGCCCGCAAGCAGCCTTCCAACGGCCAACACCATGTCTATCTCCGATGCGCCGTGCGAGACAGCCTCCGACGCCTCGAACGCCTTCGACGTCGATGCACCCGCCCCCAGCGGAAAGCCGACCACCGAACAGGTCGCCACACCCGTTCCCTCAAGCTCACGCACGGCCAGACTCACATACCCCCCGTTCACACAGACCGAGGCGAATCCGAACTCCCTTGCCTCCGCGCACAGCTGTATGACATCGCCTGGCATCGCATCTGCCTTCAGCAGAGTATGGTCAATAAACTTCGCAAGCTCTCGATTCATCTTTCGATCTCCTTCATACTCCTCATGAACTCGTCCATCCAAAGATAGGAGCTCTGAGCGCCCGGCTTCATAGTCGAAATAGCCGCGTAGCGGTTGGCCATCAGCATCGCCTTCCTGACGTCGCCCGATGCGAGATAGTAGTATGAAAAACCACCGATGAAAGCGTCACCCGCCCCGGTGGAGTCGACCGGCCTCACTGATAGCGGCTCGGCGAGAAAGTGTCCCTTTGCATCTACGTAGAGCGACCCCTTTGCACCCAGTGTAACGATCACTGCGGCCACACCGTCGTCAACCAGCCGCCGCGCCGCCTCAAGCGCCTCGTCCGGCGTGGTCGCGGGCATTCCGGTGATTATCTCAAGCTCTGTCTCGTTTGGCGCAAGGAAGTCCACCTTCCGAAGGTACTCCCGCTCTAACTCCATCGCGGGCGCGGGGTTCAGCAGAACCGGCACTCCCTCTCTTCGCGCAAGGTCTATCGCCGAGTAGACTGTATCGACGGCTATCTCCAGCTGAAGAAGCAGCATACAGCACCCTCTCAGAGAGGACGCGGCCCGCTCTACATCCGCGGGGGAGAGCTCACCGTTCGCCCCCTTGACTATCAGGATGCAGTTGTTCCCGTCATCGTCCACTGAGATCGACGCCACCCCGGTCGGATAGTCGCTCACCGTCTCGACGAACCGGGCGTCCACTCCGTTTTTCTCGAAGTTGCGCTTCATCTCCGCGCCGAACATATCGTCGCCGATCTTTGCAACCATGAGCACATCCGCGCCAAGTCGGGCCGCCGCCACTGCCTGATTCGCCCCCTTTCCCCCGAACCCGGTAAAGAAGCTCCTGGCCTCGAGAGTCTCGCCCGTCCTGGGCATGCGCCGGGTCATGGTGACCAGATCCATGTTCACGCTGCCGATGACCGCGACCTTCGGTCTATCCACAGTACATCCCCTGCCCTTCCGTCGGTCAATCTCCAAATATGAGAAAAGGCGGAGCCGAATAACGGCCCCGCCCTCAGTATATAGCAACAGCTCGCTACTAGAAACCCACTGGGACTCCCAGACGCCTGCTGTCCGCTCCTCCGTTTATCCTGAGATCGTTGGCCTTCGGCACGGAGTAGTTAAACATGATACCCTGAGCAGTGCCGAAGTAGCCGTCGCGGTCGCGCTCGACCACGTCATGCCCGCGCAGCCTTAGGAAGAGCGCAGTTCTCGGGCTGATGCCCCCCTCGACCAGCAGCTGTCCTGCCTTGCCGCCGCCCGCGGAGTTGAAGATTCGGGGCTGCTCTATGGCCTCGTCCATGGTCATGCCAAAGTCGACCACATTCATTATGATCTGACTGAGAGCCGTGATTATGCGCATTGCGCCGGCGGAGCCAAGGGTCATGAAGGGCCTGCCCTCCGGGTCGATGACGATAGTCGGCGACATAGAGGAGAGAGGACGCTTCCCAGGCTCTGGTGCGTTGACGCTTGATGGATCCTGTGAAAAGTCGTCCATCTCGTTGTTCAGCACTATTCCGTACTCCGGCGCGACCACTCCCGAGCCGAAGAAGAAGTTGACCGTGTTGGTCGACGCCACTATGTTGCCGTCGGCGTCCACCACGGAGAAGGAGCTGGTCGAGACGTGCCTGTTGCCGTCGTGCCCCTCGTACGCCACGGCCTTCGACACGTCGAACTGCCACGGGTCTCCGGGTTGCACCTCGACGGCGGGCTCGTAGCGGGCGATACGCTCGGCCTGGGTTTTCGCGTACTCCTTGCTCGCAAGCCCCTGCAGCGGAACGTTAACAAAGGCAGTATCGGCCATGAAGCGCTGACGGTCCGCGAAGACCATCTTCATCGCCTCCGCCAGGTGGTGAAGGTACTCGGGCGAGTTGTGCCTCCATCTGTTCACCGGGAAGTTCTCCATAATGTTCAGAAGCTGCACTATGTGAGTGCCGCCGCTCGATGCCGGGGGAGTTGAGTATATCGAGTAGCCGCGGTATGTCCCCTTCACCGGCGTCCTGATCTCCATTTTGTAATTATTGAGGTCCTTCATGGACATCTCTCCGCCCGCCGCGTTCACAGCTGCGACCACAGACTCGCCTATCGGGCCGCGATAGAAGGCGTCGGGGCCCTCGTCGGCCAGCAGTCTGAAGGCACTGGCCAGTTTCGGCTGCTTTAGAATCGTGCCCGCCTCGGCCGGCAGTCCTTCGGGCAAGAAGGCGCACGCCGGGCTGTACTTCGCCAGCTTGTCGAACTCGTCCCTGATTATGCCGTTCTGCATCGGGTGGACTTCGAAGCCCTCCTCGGCCAAACGGATGGCGGGCTCGGCCACCTCGGCGAACGTCATGCTGCCGTACTTATCAAGCATGGTGAAAATTCCCATCACTATCCCGGGGACTCCAACCGCCTTGCCACCCAGCACCGACTCCTTGGCCTGCTTCGAGGCCTCGGAGGCGTATATATCTTTGGTGGCCGATAGAGGCGCTGTCTCCCTGTAGTCCAGCTCGACGACCTCCCCGGTCTTCGCAAAGCGTATCGTTGAGAAGCCGCCGCCTCCGATACCCGAGGCGTTCGGCTCCACGACGTTCAGCGCGAGCATGGTGGCCACCGCCGCATCTATCGCGTTGCCGCCCCTCTCCAGGATCTCCACACCGGCCT
>JBAYOX010000225.1:0-3537 GCA_041678025.1 Aminobacteriaceae bacterium | reverse complement strand
GCCATTCTCGTCTCCCCCTTCTATCTGGTGAACGGGAATCCCAGCTCGCGCAGAAGCGACTGGGCTTCCTCATCCGAGTTGGCCGACGTCTCGACCGAGACGTTCATGCCACGCGTGCGGATGACCTTGTCGTAGCTGATCTCAGGGAAGATGAGCTGCTCCCTGAGTCCCAGGTTGTAGTTGCCTCTCCCGTCGAAACCGCGGCGCGGTACGCCCTGAAAGTCCTTTATCGCAGGAAGGGCGAGCGAGAGAAGGCGATCGAGGAACTCCCACATGCGGTCTCCCCTGAGGGTGACCGTGCAACCTACGGGCATTCCCTGTCTGAGCTTGAAGCCCGCGATGGACTTCTTCGCCCTCTTCAGCAGCGGCCGCTGGCCCGTGATGGCACTCAGCTCGGCGATGGCAACGTCCATGAACTTGATGTCGAGTTTTGCGTCTCCGACCCCGATGTTCACCACGATCTTCTTGATGCGCGGTATCTGCATCACGTTCTTGTAACCGAACTCCTTAGCCAGCTTCGGTGATACTTCGCTTTTATATTTTTCTTGCAGCCGAGGGGCCATTCAAGCTACCTCCTTACACATGGTCCACGATCTCGCCGCAGGCCTTGCACATGCGAACCTTCTTGCCGCTCTCAAGGTAGCCTCGGCCCACTCGAGTCGCCGCGCCGCATGCAGGGCACACAAGCATAACCTTGCAGGCGTATATGGGAGCCTCCTGCTTGACGATGCCCGACTTGGGGTTCTTCTGGGAGGGCTTGACATGCTTCGATACCATGTTGACTCCCTCTATCAGCAGAAGATCCCTGTCGCGGAGATAGCGAAGGATCTTGCCCTCCTTGCCCGCGTCCTTACCGGAGATGACCTTTACACGGTCGCCCTTTTTAAGCCTCATCTTGCTCATAATGCTCCGCCCTCCGTCAAACGACTTCTGGCGCGAGGGAGAGGATTCTCATATACTTCTTCGCCCTCAGCTCCCTGCCCACAGGGCCAAATATTCGTGTGCCCTTGGGGTCGCCGTTGTTGTCGATGATCACCGCGGCGTTGTCGTCGAAGCGGACGTAGGAGCCGTCGGCACGACGGATCTCCTTCTTCGTCCTCACTATGACGGCTTTCACGACCGTTCCTTTGGTGATATTGCTGTTCGGGATGGCCTCTCTTACCGAGGCGACTACAACGTCGCCGACCGACCCGTACTTGCGTCCGCTGCCGCCGAGTACCTGGATGCAGAACAGTTTTTTAGCGCCAGAGTTGTCGGCGACGTTCAGTACCGTTGTAAATCTGATCATGATCTACGCCTCCCCGCCGTTCTCCGTCACTTCGTCGAAGACCGGCGCTTTGCGCACTATCTCAAGAAGCGTCCAGCACTTGTCCTTGCTAAGCGGGCGAGTCTCCCCTATTGTCACAAGATCTCCCGTCCGGCACTCGTTTTTCTCGTCGTGAGCCATGTACTTCTTGGCCCGGATGATTCTCTTCTCGTAGAGAGGGTGTTTTTCATACCGCTCGACCCTGACCGTTACGCTCTTGTCCATCTTGTCGCTTACAACCGTACCGGTGCGGACCTTGCGGTGAGGCTTCCGCTCTTCCATTCGGGGCTACCTCCTTCCGGCGGGTTGATCGCCGGCCATCTGCTTCTCACGCACGATCGTAAGTACCCGCGCGATCGTCTTGCGTACATCCTTGATCCTGCTCGTGTTCTTGAGCTGGCCTATCGCGTTCTGAAAACGGAGGTTGAACAGCTCTTCCTTGTACTGCCTGTGCTTCTCGTTAAGCTCGTCGATTGTGAGGTCGCGAAATTTTTTGCTCTCCATATTCATTCACCACCAAAGCCTTCCCTTTCCACGAGCCTCACCTTTACAGGCAGCTTGTGGGATGCGGTGCGGAACGCCTCCTCCGCGGTCTCTCTGGGAACACCCGCGATCTCGAACATGATCCTGCCCCGCTTTACCGGCGCCACCCAGAACTCGGTCGCTCCCTTTCCCTTGCCCATTCTGGTCTCAAGGGGCTTCTTGGTGAAGGGGTGGTCAGGGAAGATACGAATCCATATCTTGCCGCCCTTCTTCATCTTTCGAGAGATCGCCACTCGCGTCGCCTCTATCTGGCGCGCTGTGATCCAGGCGCAGTCCAGCGTCTGCAAGCCGTACTCTCCGAAGGCGACGGAAGTGCCTCCCTTGGCCTTTCCCTTCAGCGGTCTGCGGAAGGGCTTTCTGTATTTCATTCTCGAGGGCATCAACATATCGCTCTACCCCCTACCCCTGGCCGCCTCGGGGGCGCGGCTCTGGCGGGACCTGTCCTGGCGAGGACCTCTCCCGGGCCTTGTCTGCTGCGCCGGGCGCTCATTCTCTCTGTCACGGAAGATCCAGACCTTTATGCCGATAACGCCGTACATGGTCTTTGCCTCGGCGAAGCCGTAATCAATGTCGGCCCTTATGGTCGAAAGAGGAAGACGTCCCTCGTTGTACCACTCGGTGCGAGCAATCTCGGCCCCTCCAAGGCGTCCCGCGCAGGAGATCTTGATCCCCTTGGCCCCGGACTTCATTGCCCGGAAGATCGACTGTTTCATGGCGCGCCGGAAGGAGACCCTTCTCTCGAGCGCCGACGCAACTCCCTCTGCGACGAGCCTGGACTCCACGTCAGGGTTTTTGATCTCCTGGACGTTGATCATGATCTTGGCCCCGGTCTTCGCCTGAAGCTCGTCTTTCATGATCTGAATCTCCTGGCCGCCGCGGCCGATAACTACACCCGGCCGGGAGGTCCAAACAGTGAAGCGAATTACGTTCCCTACGCGCTCGATCTCAATGCGCGAGATACCGGCGTTCGACCACTTTTTCTCTATATACTTCTGGAGTTCGATGTCCTGGTGGAGGTTTTTGGCGTAGTCCTTACCGCCTGCGTACCACTTGGACTCCCACTCGCTGGCCACTCCCAGCCTGAAACCGATTGGGTGAACTTTCTGTCCCATGAGTTCCCCCTCCTTACCGTTCAGCGACTATCACAGTCACGTGACTTGTACGGTGGCGGTAGGGGTGAGCCCTGCCCATGGAGACCGGGCGGAATCTCTTCATGACCGGTCCCTGGTCCGCCGTGGCTGCGATAATCCGCAGTTTATCCGTATCCATACCGTAGTTGTGCTCTGCATTTGCAACCGCGCTCTGCAGGACCTTGCCGATTATTTTGGCCGATCTCTGCGGGCTGTAGCGGAGGGTGTTCATCGCCTCTCCTACATCCTTGCCGCGGATGAGGGTCAACACGCGACGTACCTTATCCGGGGATATCCTTACCTGCCGGGCAACGGCTCTAGCCTCCATCGCCAATACCCCCTTACCTTACCCTCGAGGAGCGCTCCTGCCCCGCATGTCCTCCGAACTTGCGGGTTGGGGAGAATTCTCCGAGCTTGTGTCCGACCATATTTTCGCTGATGTAGATGGGGATGTGGATTCGTCCGTTATGGACGGCGATCGTGTGGCCTATCATGGCCGGGACGATCGTCGATCTGCGGGACCAGGTCTTCATGACCTTCTTAGCCGAGCCTTCGTTC
>JBAYOX010000224.1:0-3547 GCA_041678025.1 Aminobacteriaceae bacterium | reverse complement strand
CCGGCCTGAAATGGAGCTTCTGCGCGGCCGCAGAGGGCGACAGGAAATTCGTTATCTGCAATGCGGATGAAGGGGACCCGGGAGCTTTCATGGACCGTTCGATACTGGAGGGTGATCCTCACAGCGTGATCGAGGGCATGCTCCTGGGGGCATACTCCATGGGGGCGAACGAAGGTTACGTCTACTGCAGGGCGGAGTATCCGCTCGCGATAGAGAGGCTTAAAAACGCATTGATCCAGGCGGAGGAGTACGGCTTGCTGGGAGAGAACATCATGGACACGCCCTTCTCCTTCCGGCTTCATATAAAGGAAGGCGCAGGGGCGTTCGTCTGCGGCGAGGAGACGGCTCTTATGGCCTCGATCGAGGGTAGCCGTGGCATGCCCCGTCCCCGTCCTCCTTTTCCGGCGAACTACGGGCTGTGGGGGTATCCGACCAACATCAACAACGTAGAGACCTGGGCCAACGTCCCGCAGATAGTAGCAAAGGGGGGTGCTTGGTACTCTTCGATGGGGACGGAACAGTCCAAGGGTACCAAGGTGTTCGCCCTTACGGGAAAGGTCAGACACACCGGTCTAGTCGAGGTCCCAATGGGGATAACACTGCGGGAGATTATCTTTGATATAGGCGGCGGCATACTCGACGACAGAAAGTTCAAGGCCGTGCAGATTGGAGGGCCAAGCGGCGGCTGCCTTACCGAGGAGCACCTGGACACCCCCGTCAGCTACGAGTCTCTGACGGCCCTTGGCGCTATCATGGGGTCGGGCGGCCTTGTCGTCATGGATGACACTAACTGCATGGTCGACGTGGCGAAGTTCTTCCTTGAGTTTACCCAGAGGGAGTCCTGCGGGAAGTGTGTTCCGTGCAGAGAGGGGACCAAGCATATGTTGCTTATCCTCGAGAAGATCACCAGGGGAGAGGGGACCATGGAGGACCTGGACAAGCTCGAGGAGCTGGCCAACATGGTTCGCGACATGTCGCTGTGCGGTCTGGGGCAGACGGCACCCAATCCTGTCCTGACCACGCTGCGCTACTTCCGGGACGAGTACGAAGCGCATATCCTAGACCGGAGGTGCCCTGCGGGGGCGTGTTCCGCCCTGCTGAGATACCGGATAATTCAGGATGTCTGCAGGAAGTGCGGGATCTGCTCCAGGAACTGTCCGGTTCAGTGCATACCGGGAGACAGAGTTTCGGGGTATGAAATAGACCAGGACAGGTGTATCCACTGCGGGACCTGTTACGAAAAGTGCCCCTTCGGCGCGATCGAGAAAAAGTAGCCGTGGAGGAGGAGAACTCATGAGTGAAATCACCCTCATCATCGACGGAATAGAGTGCAGCGGGGCAAAGGGGGATACTGTACTGCAGGTCGCCCGGAAGAACGATATTTATATTCCAACCCTCTGCTGGCTGAAGGGGCTCACACCGATAGGCTCCTGCAGAATGTGTGTGGTGGAGGAGGCTCGAAGCTCCAAATTTCTCACGGCCTGCACTACGCCCGCGGAGAACGGTATGAATGTGTCTACGAAGACAGAACGCCTTTTCAACTACCGAAGGCAGATACTTGAGCTCCTTTTCGCAGGACGGAATCACTTCTGCATGTTCTGCTCCCAGACGGGAGATTGCGAGCTGCAGCGTCTTGCGATAGAGCACGGCATGGACAGCGTCCGATACCCGTTCCTTTACGATACCTTTCACAACGACGCCTCCGACCCGAACATACAGATAGACCACAACCGGTGTATCCTGTGTCTCCGCTGCATAAGAGTCTGCGCGGAGAAGGTCGGAGCTCATACTCTGGGCCTGGAGAAAAGGGGCTGGGGTACAAATGTCACCTCCGATCTGGGGGTTATGCTCGGGGAGAGCGATACCTGCGTCACGTGCGGCGCCTGTGCTCAGGTGTGCCCGACGGGAACGATAACCCTTCGCGATTTCGTCTACCGCGGCAGGCGAAACGACTGCGACGATGTGGTGGAGAGCATCTGCCCTCTGTGCCCTGTAGGGTGCCGGATCAAGGCCTATGTGCGCACCGGGAGTATTGTCAGGGTTGAGGGGGTGTCGGCGGATAGTCCGGATGGTGGGCAGCTCTGCCACATGGGACGCTGGTGGCTTCCGAAGTCGACGGAGAGAGAGCGACTCGCGACCCCTATGATCCGCACAGGATCATCGTTCAGGGAGGCGTCCTGGGAGGAGGCCTTCGATCTGATTGCGAGCAGGCTTACGGACGCGCTTGAGCTTGACAGAGCTGGAGCTTTGGTGAGCGAGCTGTCGACGGACGAGGAGCTCACCGCGATATCCTCCTTTTTCAGGGATACTTTAAAGCTGAATAAACTGGACGGGTTCTACGGAAACGCGCTGCGCAACCTGGTAAAGGGGTTTGAACCGTTTGTGGGGCAGGGAGTGCGCCCCTTCACAGCCGCCAATAACATTCTTGAGAGCGACGCCATCCTCATGCTCGAAGCAGAGCCGCAGGACGAAGCTCCGGTGGTGGCCAGCTATATACGGGTGGCGACCGTAATCAACGGCGCGAAGCTGATCAATCTCTCGTCCGGGAGAACTCCTTTGGAGACGATTGCGGATATAGACATTCGGACGGAGGATAAGGGGCTGTTCGCCCTTATTAACTCCCTGCGAGCGGCCATCTCCGGCTCGTCGAAAGATGTTCCACTGGAGGTTCAGCAGGCTGCGGAGATGCTGCGCAACGCGAAGAAGCCCGTGGTGGTCATCGGATCGAAGTTGACGGAGCAGGGCTACCCGTTTGTGACCGAAGCGGTCAATCTTGCGATAGAGACGAAGGCCTTCTTCGATGACGGGATCGGTATTGTCCCGGTTACAAGGGCGAGCAACGGCCTTGGTGCACTGAACACTGTGACCGGAGAGGACGACTGGATGAGCGGGGGGCGCCTTGAGTTCCTGTACGTTCTCTCGACCGGCATGATACCGGAGGACAAGAGGGCCCTTTCCGCCATGAACAGGGCCGGTTTCGTAGTGGTCCACACTGCCTTCACCGTTCATCCTCTCGTCAATATGGCCGACGTCCTCCTCCCCGCGCCCGCATGGTTTGAGCGGAGCGGGCACTACTGTACCCTTGAAGGAGAGAGGCGCAGGATGAATATGATCACCTCCCCGGCAGGGAACATCAAGGGGCTGTCGGTGGTGATGAAAGAGCTTGCCGATAGGATCGGGCTTGAGCTGCAAAGGGCCTCGGCGGTGCCCTGCGAAGATATATTCGAAGCGGTGGCACCATCCGGCAGAGCTCGGACGGTCGCCTGTTCACCCGAGTCCGCCGTAAAAACCGCATCTTTTAATGAGGGGGTGCGACGATAATGTCGAAGCCAAAAATCGCTTCTGTATGGCTTGAGGCCTGCGCGGGGTGCCACATGTCGTTTCTGGATATAGACGAACGCATAGTCGATCTGCTTGGGAAGGTAGAGCTTACAGCGACCCCTATTACCGATATTAAGACCTTCCCGGAGGTCGACGTGGGAGTGGTGGAGGGGGGGCTTGGCAACGAGGAGGAGCTCCATCTGGCAAAGGAGCTTCGTGAGCGCTG
>JBAYOX010000223.1:0-3563 GCA_041678025.1 Aminobacteriaceae bacterium | reverse complement strand
GTTTCTGAAAGAGGATTTCAGAGGGGGTATCAGGCGGGAGAGGTCGCCCTAAAAGTCCTGGGCGGCACGCCTGTCAGGTCTATACCCCCGGTAGAAGGGGAGAATAGCCGGCTGATCTTCAACTACTCTGGGATGAAGGGGCTAGGGATCAAGCAGTCATCCCTCCCCTCCCATATCGTTCTTTTTGGAGACCCGTTCGAAGAGCTCGACCAGTTTATACCCTATCTCGCTTGGAACGCTGTCTTATTTCTCCTGCTCGGAGGCTCTGCAGTATACCTTAGGAGAAAAATCGGCGCCAGAAAGATAGCGGAATCCGATCTGCTCAGGCAGAACGGGTACTGGGAGAGCCTGTTCGAGAGCTCGGCCCAGGGCATAATAATCTACGATATCCTTGGACACGCCAAGGAGACTAACTCCCGCTTCCGTGAGCTCTTCAGGATACCTGAAGACGCGCCAGTCCCAGACATGCTTTCGCTTCTTTCCAGCACAGGCACAGAGTGCACCGAAGAGGACATCTTTCCGCGCCTCCTTACAGGTCAGTGGGGCACGATTACTCCCAGGGAGACTAGGCTGCCGGACGGAGAGGGAGGTACTATTCCAATCTCGTTCATCGCCTTTCCTCTCCCCTCTTCATCTGACGAGGACATTTACTGCGCCCTTTTCGAGGATATCGGCGAAAGGAAAAAACTACAGGTAATGCTGCAGCGAAGGACGGCGCTGCAGAGACAGGTCACAGCTATCTCGTCGCGCTTTGTCATTGCGCGAGAATTCGACGACACTATGGAGAGGGCGTTAGAGGACATACTTTCTCTTTCAGGGGCACGCTTCGCCTCTCTTTTCCTACTGTCCGATACCGGCGCTCTCGTCCCAAAGCTGGAAGTTTTCTCATCGGAAGAGATAAAAGACGGGAAGTCCCCTGGCTCGCTCGCAATTGGAGAGGATTTCTTCTGGAAATCACTGTTGGACAGTGATCGCCTCCCCACCGTGCTGGTAGTCAAATCACCGTCCGGGGGGCACGGAACTAGCGGACGCGACCTCTTTGGAGGCAGGGAGGTAAACAGCGTGACGATCCTCCCCCTTCTCCTGACGGGAAATCTGCAGGGGTTCCTGGCTTTAGCCGACCCTCTCCCCCACTGGTCAGACGCCTCGGACGAGCCCATGCTGGGGCTCTTCTCCGAGCTACTCGCAATCGCAATTGAGAGGAGAAAAGAGGAGGACGTTCTCCGTAAGGCTCACAATAGCGTCCACAGCCGCTTCTCGGGGGTCATCTCGGTCCTGCGCCAGGTGAGCGAGCTACGCGACGTCTCGACAGCAGGCCACCAGAAGAACGTCTCCATACTGGCAAACTCGCTTGCCGTGGAGATGCGGCTGCCTGAGGATAATCAGATGGCCGTCAGATATGCGGCAATGGTTCATGATCTTGGGAAGCTCTATATCCCCGCAGAGATCCTGAGCAAACCTTCAGTTCTTTCGAATGCGGAGTACGAACTCGTAAAAAAACACCCCGAGTTCGGGCACAACATTCTATCGCCGCTCGACTTCCCGTGGCCACTGGCCAAAATCGTCCTTCAGCACCATGAGAGGATTGACGGCACAGGCTACCCTTACGGCATCTCCGGGGAGGAGATCTGCCTCGAAGCGCGGATCATCGCGGTCGCCGACGCGTTCGAAGCTATGACCTCCGACCGCCCCTACCGGGGGAAAAAGAGCGTCAAGGTAGCCCTCGACGAGCTCTTGGAGCTCGCCGGAACCGCATACGACCCTGAGATTGTCTCTGAATTCGTATCAATGATCAACAGGCAACCGCTTGACTAGGACAGTCAGGCGGCCGCCTGTCCGAAGCGGTACCCGGGCTAATCCTTGCGGGCTATGTACTCCGCCAGATCGATCATGCGCTGCGAGTATCCGTACTCGTTGTCGTACCAGACCATGACCTTGGCGACCTTACCCTGAATCACCTTGGTGGAGAGTCCGTCGACTATTCCGGAGTGCGTATTGCCAATGATATCAGCCGAGACCAGCTCCTCCTCGCTGTACTCGAGTATCCCCTTCAGATAGCCGTCCGCGGCCTTTTTCAGGGCCGAGTTCAGCTCATCTACGGAGGCCTCCTTACTGAGGTTGACCACTACGTCGGTCAGAGACCCGTTGGCCACGGGCACTCGCACGGCGATCATGTCCATTCGCCCGTTCAGCTCCGGGAAGAGTGGAATCATCGCCTTGGCCGCCCCGGTCGTGGCAGGCACAAGGGAGACCGCGGCCGCCCTCCCCTTCCTACCGCCTCCCTTAGGGGCGTCGACAAGAAGCTGGGTCGAGGTGTACGCGTGGATGGTGGTGCCCATCAGGTATTCGATGCCGAACGTGTCGTTGATAACCTTCGTGACCGGCGCAATCGAGTTCGTAGTGCAGGAGGCGTTGGAGACCACGAAGTGCTTAGCGGGATCATAATCCCCCTCGTTGACCCCGAGCACGACCGTCAGATCCGCGTCGCCGACGGGGGCGCTGACGAGGACCCTCTTGGCGCCTGCCTCAAGATGAGCGGCGGCCTTCTCCCTCTTATTGAACGCCCCGGTGCATTCAAGGACGATGTCCACTCCAAGCTCCTTCCAGGGAAGGGTAGAGGGATCCCCCTCCTTCAACAGGGGGAAGACCGTATCGCCCAGTTTGAGGCTGCTCTCGCCCGCTTCGACCGGGAACTTCGCCTTGCCGTGGACGGAGTCGTACTTGATGTAGTATGCCATGTCCTCCGGCGTCCTCCGCGAGTTCAGGGCCACTATCTCCACATCAGTGGGCTTGTTCTCTAGATAGCAGCGCAGAGCGAGCCTTCCGATCCTACCAAGTCCGTTTATCGCCACTCTTTTCATTTCAACACCTCCAGAAGTGTTTTTAGATCCAAAAGCCGGTATGCTGTTGCATAACCGTATTGCAGACATTCAAGGCTACAAATACAAGGAGCGCGTAACAGCTTCCACAAGTGCATTCTACCATCTTGCGCCACCCCGGTCAGCCTGTTTTCAAAGAAGTCGAGCCCTTTTCCCGAGGGGAAAAGCGAGCCATCCACCATACCCCTGCGGTAGCCGTCACCGGTATTGTCAGGAGGAGCCCTACCGTCCCGGCCACGCTTCGAAGAAACTCCTGCGCGATATGCGAGTCGTTGATGAGCGCCGTCATGTCCGGCCCCTCCAGTGAGATGAGGACCACGAACGGCAGGGAGCTACCCAGGTAGGCCAGTATCAGTGTGTTTATCATGCTTCCAAGCACGTCGCTCCCGACATTGATACCCGCCTGCCACAGCCTGCGCAGCGTAATATTCGGGTCGTATGAGTAAAGCTCCGCCATAGTCGAGGTGACGGAGATCGCCACGTCCAGAACCGCCCCTATAGCCCCCACCATGACGGCGGCAAGAAGCAGGCCTCTCAGCTCCATCTCTGGAGCCAGAGAGAAGAGGAGCACCGCGCTGTCGTTTTCAAGGCCGGTCAGATTCCACATGGCGACCATAATCCACCCTGTTATCGAAGCCGCTATCGTGCCACCGACCGCGCCGATAAATGGGATCGGCCACAGGG
>JBAYOX010000222.1:0-3566 GCA_041678025.1 Aminobacteriaceae bacterium | reverse complement strand
AGAGCCCCATGACGATAGGCTCCTTCGTGATACCCGGAGTTCCTGGCATGAGAATGGTCATCTTCTCGCTTGCCCTCATACTGATAATCCTCTTCAGGCGAGAGGGCATAATGGGGATGAGGGAGCTCTCCTGGGACATGTTCTTCTCGCGCGGGAAACGCTCCCGGATACAGGATGACAAGGAGGGGGAGACGAGATGACTGCTGCGCCCATTCTTAAACTCGACAATCTCACGATGCGCTTCGGCGGCCTGGCCGCGGTGAGCGAGCTCTCGATAGAGGTCAAAAGGGACTCGATAGTGGGTCTTATAGGCCCCAACGGTGCCGGCAAGACGACCGTGTTCAATATGGTCACAGGCTTCTACCGCCCGACGCAGGGCAGCGTCCTGTTCGACGGTCACGAGATCACCGGAATGCATCCGCACATGATCTGCCGCGCCGGAATATCAAGGACCTTTCAGAACATCCGCCTATTCTACAACGAGAGTGTCCTTGAGAACGTCATGGTCGGATGCCACGTCCGTAGGAAGTCGAAGTGGTGGTCCGCGCCCTTAGGGCTCCCCTCCTTCAGGGAGGAGGAGAAGGACATTCGCAGCAAGTCAATGGACCTTCTGGACTCCGTCGGTCTGGCCGACAGCGCGCATGAAAAATCCGGCTCCCTTCCGTACGGTGCCCAGCGCAGGCTGGAGATAGCCAGAGCTCTCGCGACCGAGCCGAAGTTCCTTCTTCTCGACGAGCCAGCGGCGGGGATGAACCCTCAGGAGTCCCAGGAGCTTATGGCCTTCATAAGGGATGTGCAGAAACGCTTTGGCCTGACCATTCTGCTTATAGAGCACGATATGAAGGTCGTAATGGGCGTGTGCGAGTACATTTGGGTGCTCGACTACGGGGTGAAGATCGCCGAGGGAGGCCCGGAGGCCATTCAGTCAAACCAGAAGGTGATTGTCGCCTACCTTGGGGAGGAGTACGTAAAATATGCTGAAAGTTGAAAACCTAAATGTTCACTACGGTGCGATTCATGCCGTGAAGGGCATAGACATTCATATTCCCGAGGGAAGCATCGTGACATTAATCGGCGCTAACGGCGCGGGAAAGAGCAGCACGATACGAGCGATATCAGGTATGATAAGAAGCATCAAGGGGAAAATCCTCTACACCCCATCGGAGGGAGCGGAGGAGGTCAATCTGGCGGGCAAGCCTCCGGAGGAGATAGTGAAGCTTGGAGTTGCGATGAGCCCCGAGGGGAGGCGCATTCTGCCACACCTTACGGTAGAGGAGAACCTTCAGCTTGGAGCCTTCATACGTAACGACAAAGATGGAATAGAGCGCGACAGGGACAGGGTCTACTCGCTCTTTCCCCGCCTGAAGGAACGCTCCTGGCAGAAGGGTGGCACCCTTTCCGGAGGGGAGCAGCAGATGCTCGCGGTCGGTCGGGCGCTTATGTGCGAGCCGAAGCTTGTAATGCTTGACGAGCCCTCTCTGGGGCTCGCCCCGATACTCGTTAAAGAGGTGTTTGACATCATCGGGGAGATCAACTCGCTGGGTAAGACGGTCCTGCTGGTGGAGCAGAATGCCTTCGCGGCACTGAAGATCGCCTCCTACGCGTATATTCTGGAGGTTGGGCGAATAGTGCTGGAGGGCAAGGGAGAGGACCTGCTGAAGGACCCGCGGGTGAAGGCGGCCTATCTGGGAGGCTAGGTCGACAGGGGCATTCGGGTAGCCGCGCCCTTCCCGGCATCGTTCTTTCGCGGAAGGGCGCGGCCCAAGGAATTATTCACTGCAGGAGGGAACATTCACGTGGGGAATAAAGTGTGGAATATACCGAATACATTGAGCCTACTTCGGGTTTTTCTGGCGCCCCTGGTCCTGATTTTCCTGACGTTCAAGTTCACTTACCCCGTTTACAAGGTCGAAGAGCTTGGAATCCGCGTAACCCTCGGTGATATCGTCGCTGGGGCCGTGTTCATCCTGGCCGCCCTCACCGATACTGCGGACGGCTATATAGCCCGTAAGAAGGGCATGGTAACCAATCTTGGCAAGTTCATCGACCCTCTTGCCGATAAGATATTAGTGATAGCCGCTCTAGTCGCGCTGGTGGAGCTGCACAGGATTCCGGCTTGGATAGTGGTGGTCATACTGTCCAGGGAGATGATTGTCACCGGGGTGAGGATGGTCGCCGCCGCCGAGGGGATAGTGATAGCCGCCTCAAAAATGGGGAAGGTGAAGACCGTGCTTCAGATAGTGGCTATAACCATGCTTATCTTCTCTCTCCCATTCGGCATTCATGTTATGTGGGCCGCCATGTTTTTAACCGTGTGGTCCGGGATGGACTATCTGTACAATGCCAAGAATCTTTTCACCGAGTAGTGTCTCTTCGAGCAAGGCCGGGGTGTTTCCTGCTTTATGGCACTCGCGGGAAGCACCCCGGCTTCTTTGACTCCCGCCCCCTCCGGTCTTATAATGTCTTGGTGTTCTGTGCCGTGTGCCGCATCTGCACGGCTGATTTTTGTGTCGAGGTGACAATATGCTTGATTCGATAAAGAAGGCACTGGGTCTGGACCCAAACGAAAGAGCGCTCAAGCGCTATCGGGAGATCGCAGAGACGATCAACGCCCTGGAGCCATTCATATCCGCTCTGTCGGATGAAGAGTTACAGCTGAAGGGGGTCTCCTTCAAGGAGCGCCTGCGGCAGGGCGAGACAAAGGACGATCTGTTGCCGGAGGTCTTTGCCGTCGTTAGAGAGGTCTCGCGGCGTACCATCGGTCTGCGGCACTTCGACGTACAGCTCATGGGTGGAATGGCCCTTCACGAGGGTAAGATCACCGAGATGAAGACGGGCGAGGGGCAGACCCTGGTCGCCACTCTCGCGGTCGTCCTGAATGCACTTACGGGCGAAGGCGTCCATCTGGTAACGGTGAACGACTACCTGGCTCGAAGGGACGCAGAGTGGATGGGACCCATATACTCGTTTATGGGCCTCTCCGTGGGGGTAATCTACGCCTACATGGACCCTGAGGAGCGTATCGCCGCCTACAGGGCCGACATAACCTACGGGACGAACAGCGAGTTCGGCTTCGACTATCTGCGCGACAACATGGCCGTTTCGGAGTCTCACCTTGTTCAGAGGGGGCACGTATTCTGCATAGTCGACGAGGTGGACTCGATACTGATAGACGAGGCCAGGACCCCTCTGATAATTTCCGGCCCTTCTGACGACAACGTCGACATGTACAAGGTCTCCGACCGGATCGCCCGTCAGCTGAAGGAGGGACGTGACTACGAGAGGGACGAGAAGGAGCGCAATGTCGCCATGACCGAGGGAGGCATCTCCCGATGCGAGGAGCTTCTCAAGATGCCCGACCTCTTCTCGGACGCCGCCCACTCGGATCTCGCCCACAGAATCGTCCAGGCGCTGAAGGCGCGAATCCTCTTCCAGAGGGACGTTCACTACGTCGTCAAGGACGGCGAGATCGTCATTGTCGACGAGTTCACCGGGCGTCTGATGGTCGGCAGGCGCTACTCCGACGGTCTTCATCAGGCAATCGAGGCCAAGGAGGGCGTGAAGGT
>JBAYOX010000221.1:0-3567 GCA_041678025.1 Aminobacteriaceae bacterium | reverse complement strand
TCGTTTTTTTCAAACGCCCTGAGCGAGTCAGCCACCATCTCCGTGGCGATATCCCTCATCTTCGGGATATCGATCAGCGGCTTCAGAAGCGGGAACTGGTTAAGCAGCTTCGCCTTCTTCGCGATGTTGACCCCCTGATCACCTATCCGCTCAAGGTCCGTGATTATCTTCAGCACAGCGAAGACGAAGCGCAGATCCTCCCTAACGGGCTGCCTCATCGCGATCGAGCAGAGGCACTCGTTGTCTATGGCAGCCTCCATATCATCAATCGCGTCGTCCTCGACGATCACCCTGTCTGCCAGCTCGTCATCCCGCTCCTCAAGCGACTTCACCGCGCTCCTGAACGCCTCGTTCGCCATCTTGCCCATCTCCTTGACCATGGCGAGGATTTTCGCACGGTCCCCCGAGTATAGGATTGATTCGACTTTGCCGGTTTTCTTTCTGAACATTGCGCTCCTCCTGTCGGCAGACGTCTGCACCGCGCCTCTCTTGTCTAAATTTCAGCGTATACAGGTCGACGGTTCTGTAATACATGATGTCACAGAATACGTCATAGCATAGTAAAAGTCAATTTTTCATCCAGGAGCGGTGTCCTCTG
This sequence comes from Aminobacteriaceae bacterium, assembly GCA_041678025.1. Lineage (GTDB taxonomy): Bacteria > Synergistota > Synergistia > Synergistales > Aminobacteriaceae > JAAYLU01. The sequence continues at coordinate 2,969 of JBAYOX010000221.1, read as the reverse complement.
GTATCATATTATGCACGATGTATTAGACTATATGCAAGGAGAGGTGAGCTATGAAAAAGACATTTGTCCGCTGTTATATATCGGGAGAACGAAGGACGGCTCTGGTCGAGGATGGTGCGCTTTTTGACTTCGACGGCGAGATGGGAACGGACTCGACGCGGGGAGAGCGCATCGGATTGCTTGAGGAGATAGAGCGCTACCTTGCGCCGACATCGCCGGGCAAGGTGGTGGCGATCGGCCTCAACTACAGGGATCACGCGGCAGAGGTGGGAAAACCGCTGCCCGAGGAGCCGGTGATCTTTATGAAACCCTCCACCAGCGTGGTAGGGCATGGTGAAGCCGTGAGTTATCCCCCCGTCATGACCAGCCGCGTAGACTACGAGGCCGAGCTGGGAATAGTCATAGGAAAGAGGTGCAAGGGAGTTTCCCAGGGTCAGGCGCTCGACTACGTGCTAGGCTATACCTGCGCCAACGACGTTACAGCCCGCGACCTGCAGGGAAAAGACGGCCAGTGGACTCGGGCGAAATCCTTCGACACATTCTGCCCCCTGGGGCAGTATGTAGTTTGCGGTGTCGACCCCTCGGACCTTGAGATAAAGATGCTGCTGAACGGCCGTGTGGTGCAGCGCTCGCGCACCAGCAACCTGGTCTTTCCGGTCCCCGCGCTTGTCAGCCACATCTCACACGTGATGACGCTAGAGCCGGGCGACGTGATCATCACAGGAACACCATCGGGTATCGGCCCGGTGAATAGGGGCGACGTAATGAGAGTGGAGATAGAGCAGCTGGGCGCGCTGGAGAACAGGGTGGAGTAGAGGCCGGTGTATTGCCAAGAAGACAGGACGCTTCCGCAAGGCCTCGGTTTTCGTAGCCCTGCATAAAGACGACATACCGCCTAATATGTGTCATCCTGAGCGAAGCGAAGGATCTCGCGCCAGCGTCCTCCGAAGGCTCCATTAATCCGCCACACAGGGCGAACTCTAGGTATCACGCCGCCGCTTACGATCAGTATGTCGAAACTTCAGTCGTGCGACCGAATCAAAAACAGGCGCCGCCGGGCTTCGTTACCCGCCCAGCGGTGCCTGTGCGTTTAAAAAAAAAGACTTCTCTACGGGTTAGATACCGGCTCCCATGCTGAAAGCGCGCTCAAGCGCCTCCCTGTTATCCCTAACCGGGCCAGTGCCCGAGCAGACGCCCAGCCTTCCTGCGAAGTCCATCTTAAGGTAGTCGCATATCTCCTTGAAGCTACTCTCCACAATGCCGAATCCGCTATTCGGGTCCCTGTCTGTATAGGTGGACAGAAGGTAGAACTTCTTCCCTTTCAGCAGGCTGTAGTCCATGGCGTAGATTCTGTCCTGAAAGACCTTTGTCTGAGCCGGAATCGACCACCAGTAGACTGGGAAGGCGTGAACTATGATGTCCGACGTGATTATGTCGCTGTACAGCTCCGTCGTCATATCGTCCTGGTGTACGCACATGCCAGTTTTTTTGCAGAAGTCGCAGGCGTTGCAGAATAATATCTTCTTCTCCTGAAGCCAGACGCTCTTGACCGAATGCCCTTTAGAGGCCGCCCCTTCGATGAAAGAAGCGAGCAGCGTGGCGGTGTTCCCCTCTTTTTTAGGGCTTCCCAGCAGCGCGAGACATTTCATTGGCACTACCTCCCTTCACGCCAGTTTGCACAAAATTGGCGGAGGGCAGAGGATTCGAACCCCTGGGGCTTACGCCCAGCTGATTTCAAGTCAGCCACCATCGACCACTCGGACAGCCCTCCACTAATACATTGCATTATACACCGCTGTGTCCCTCTTGCCAACGATTCGCGATACTGACGGTTTGTTCAGACAAAAGAGGTATTTCCCCTAACGGTGCTATCCGCAGTCCACCATAATTTGACCCTGCCCCTTGTCCTTGGCCCGGTACAGGGCCTTGTCCGCTCTGGCATAGGCATCCTCGAAGGGCGTGTACTCCTGGATAAGGGCGATTCCTACGCTGGCCGTGAAGGGTACGTCCCCCAGGCACTTTTGGAACAGTCTGTTCAGCCGCTTCGCCTTATCGTGAATAAAATAGAGGTTGGGAATGTTTTTTATATAGACGCAGAACTCGTCTCCGCCGACCCTCCCGATGACATCGGTCTTTCTGAACACCCTTCTCATGATCGTACCAGTGCTCCGCAACACCCTGTCGCCCACTGGATGCCCCAGCGTGTCGTTTATGCTTTTGAACCTGTCGAGGTCGAGCATGACCAGGGCGTCCGTCTCGAACTCATCCCTGTTCAAAATCTGCTCGGCAAAGAGCCTCTTCGCGGTGGTCGCGTTGTACACGCCTGTCAGCCCGTCTATCTCGGACTTTGAAATCAGCTTTTCCTTCTCTTTGTGCTCCTGACTGATGTCCATCAGCTTGCCTATGACGGAATGAGCCCTTCCGGAGTTGTCGTGGACCACAGAGGCAACGGATTTGAACACACCTGTCGCTCCGTTGGCGAGCGGGAGGTTAATCACGCGTTGCTCGCTTTCTTCGTCCTCGTGGAACTTGGCCTTCAGAGCGGCCAAAATGATCTCGCCACTTCCTGCCATGTCCAGTCTTTGCCCGAGGATGTCCGACAGAAGCAGCTCATCTTTGGCCAGTATATATTCATACAGGTACTCGTTTGAGATCCTCGATAGCAGCTCGTACTTCCTGTTGCTGATCATCAGCCTGTTCTTCGCCCGTGCATTGAAAACGACGCTGTACAGGAGAACGCCTATCAACAGCGCGGCGGTCAAGAGGAGGCGAAGTCCGTACGCCTCAATCACCGCCTTTAAGGTGACCTTGCGCTCGACGTGGGAGGTGACGTCCAGGATCAGGTTCTGCATGTACATATCGTCGATGGCGTCAAGCGCCTTGTTTATTATGGACAGAAGGACCGGATCGTCGTCCTTGAGGCCGATATGGAACTCCCTGGTGTCCTTGCCAGTAGGCACTGTGATGAT
>JBAYOX010000220.1:0-3568 GCA_041678025.1 Aminobacteriaceae bacterium | reverse complement strand
CGGCCAACCTGGCCTCGGTCGAGATACTTCAGCAGAGCGATGATCTAGTCAAAAAGCTGTGGAGCAACGGCGACTTCCTGAAGCGAGAGCTGAAATCGCTCGGATTCGACACGGCCCACAGCGAGACGCCGATCACCCCGGTGATCATCGGCGAGGCAGCGGCGGCGAAGGAGTTCAGCGCCAAGCTGTTCGAGGCAGGGGTCTTCGCCACGGCGATAGTCTTCCCCACCGTGCCGCGCGGGACGGCGCGCATCCGGGCGATGGTGTCGGCGGCGCACTCCGAGGACGACCTTCGCTTTGCGGTTGAGAAGTTCGGCCAGGTCGGCAAGACCATGAGAGTCGTCTAATGAAGCGGATAATGATCACGGGCGCCAACGGGCAGATCGGCGTGGAGCTGGCCATCCATCTGCGCAAGCTCTACGGCGCGGAGAACGTGCTGACGAGCAGCCGAAGGACGATACCAGGCCCCGTCAGCGAGGGCGGCCCATTTAAGATCCTTGACGTTCGAGACGGGGCGGCTTTCTCTGATATACTGGGATCGTTCAAAGCAGACACGGTCATCCACCTCGCGGGCATACTGTCTGCAAAAGGCGAGGCAGATCCCGTCTCGTCATGGGACATCAACGTTAACGGCACCTGCGCCGCGCTCGAGGCGGCCAGAACGCACGGAGCGGCCTTCTTCCTGCCGAGCTCGATAGCGGCGTTCGGCCCGTCCACCCCTGCGAAGAGCACCCCGCAGGACACCCTCCAGCGGCCGACGACCATCTACGGGGTGGCCAAGGTCAGCCTTGAGCTACTCTGCGACTACTATCACAAGAGGTTCGGGGTGGACACGCGCGGCCTGCGATTCCCCGGCCTGATCAGCTACGAGGCCCTCCCCGGCGGCGGCACCACCGACTACGCCGTGCACATCTACTACGACGCCGTCAAGAAGGGCAGCTACACAAGCTTCATCGCTCCTGGGACCTACATGGATATGATGTACATGCCTGACGCTCTGAACGCGGTCGTGCAGCTAATGGAGGCCGACCCGGCCAAGCTCGTCCACCGCAACGCCTTCAACGTCTCGGCGATGAGCTTCGAGCCGGAGCAGATAGCCGCCTCCATCCGCAAGGTGATTCCGGGCTTCGTAATGGACTACGACGTCGACCCGCTCAGACAGTCGATCGCCGAATCCTGGCCAGACTCGCTCGACTGCTCTGCAGCGCGCGAGGAGTGGGGTTTCACCCCGGAGTACGACCTCGACCGGATGACGGAGGATATGCTGGCGCGTCTGAAGAAATAATAACAGGGGAGTGGTATCCGTGGCCGACGGTCATGGCGCGAGATTCGACAAGAGACGAAGGGTGAGCCTCCTGATTGCCGACATACTGGCCATGATCGCCTTCTCCACGACAATGTGCATGGGGATCGAGCTCTTCTTGGCGGGGCTGACCTTAGCCCAGTCCGTGAGCGCCCGCATCGCGGCGATTCCAGTGAACCTGATAACCGGAAGGCCCTACGGATGGTTCCGGGACTGGCTATTCCGCCTGCTGCACATAGACAGGACCGACCGTTGGAGGCTGATCATGGGCGACACAGTGGCCTTCGTCGCCTTCCAGGTTCCACTCTATGTGATAGTGCTGCTGCTGGCGGACGCGTCGTGGAGACAGATCGCCGTTTCGTCCGTCTCCATAACGCTGATTTTCACCCTGGCCGGGCGGCCCTACGGCGCCTTCATGGACATGTGCAGGCGAGCGGTTATCAGAATCATAGGATGAGACTAAAGGGGGCGTTCGATATCCGGACGCCCCCTTGAAAATCCCGTCTTGCAAAATTACCTGACAGGTCTATAGTAGAATCATCAGAAGCCAAACGACCGCAAGGCCGGAATCTCGACTTGAGGAGGTCTTTGAAATGAGCAGCGAAATCGTCCGGGTTGGCATCTTCATCTGCAACCGCTACCACACCTGCGCAGGGGGCAAGTGCCTGCGCTCGCTCCGCAACAGAGAGGGCGCCTTCAGCGTCTACAAGGACAGAGAGGTCGAGCTGGTAGGGTACACCACCTGCGACGGGTGCCCCGGGGGCAACATAGAGTACGCCCCAGCCGAGATGAAGAAGAACGGCGCGACGGTTATCCATCTGGCCACAGGGATGGTCGTTGGGTACCCGCCCTGTCCGCGGATAGACTACTTCCGCCGCTTCATCAGCGAGATGTACGGCCTTCCCGTTGTCGTCGGGACGCACCCCATACCGGAGAAATACTTCAAGATCCACGAGGCGCTGGACACGTGGAAGTCCTCCATGTGGCAGGAGCTAATCGCGCCGACCCTTGCCACCCCCGAGCTTCGCCTGGCGTACAACTAGGACGGGATCCCTCGCGTTCGGTCGGGATGACACAAGCAGGCGGCGGCTCGATAATCAACGGGGCGGGGAGGAAAACAGCCTCCCCGCCCCGTTCTCTGTTTCGGCATCGCTACCGGAGAGCGAATACAGGCGGCTACTGCTTCAGCAGCTCCAGCACGTTCTGGGGGAGCTGATTGGCCTGGGCCAGCATGGACGTGCCGGACTGCATCAGTATGCTCAGCCTGGTGAAGTTCATCATCTCCCTAGCCATGTCCAGGTCGCGGATGCGGCTCTCCGAGGCCGTAAGGTTGGACGACGCCACGGCCAGGTTCGCGACCGTGTGCTCCAGCCGGTTCTGGTACGCGCCGAGCCGCGCGCGAGCCCGGGAGACACGATCCATCGCGTTGTCGACACGGGTCAACGTCCTTCCCGCAAGCTCCCTGTCGACCACGGAGGGCGGAGGCGGAATCAATCCAAGCCCGCGCGCGCTCATGTCTCCGAAGATTATTCCGACGTCCTCGCCCTCGTTCGCGCCAGTTTGGAGGACAGAGCTGTTGTCGGCAAGGTGAACTGTTATCACCCTGTCTCGATCATCAAGGGCGAAGGTCTTCCCGGCGTCGTTCCACGAAGCCGTGAAACCTGCGGCAGGCTCCAGTACGACGTCCACTTCGGGGTGCACCACTCCCGAGAGGAGATTCCCAGTCATTGTGACGCCCGAGGCTATGGTTCTGCCGCTGTGGGAGTCCCTTACGGCGACGCGCCTCACCGGCTCCTCAGCCTCCTGCACCGTGGAGAAGCCCAGCGCCTTCAGGAGGTTGTCGTCCCCGGAGAGAGAGATCTTCCCAGCCTCGCCGGGTATAGAGGATCGAAGTATGATCGGTGCCGTCAGGGTGTAGTCGTCGTGCACAGGAGCAATAAGATCCCACGTCGCGGTTATGTCGAAGGCTCCGCTGCCCGTGACGAAAACAAGAAGATGCTCCGGCGCGACGTCGACAGTGAACCATTCGTTCCAATTCCCCCCTCCGGGGTTGTCCGACCCTGAGTAGGCTATTGTCGCGCCCTCCCAGGTCACCTGGTTATAAGGCGGAGTGTTAGTGTACGGGGGGTTGACCAGCGGACCCGGCCCTTGGTAGTGCGCACCTGGAAGGAAGCCGTTCGCGGGGGTGAAGTCTATCGGCACCTCCGGAGGGTACACACCCGCCACGTGGAACCCCTCGCGGGTGAAGATCTGGATCGAGTCGGG
>JBAYOX010000219.1:0-3593 GCA_041678025.1 Aminobacteriaceae bacterium | reverse complement strand
GCGGTCGCCCAGCCTGTATCCGTGCGGGACGGGGTCGGTGAAGTCGATGCGGACCTTGACGCGCTGTTCCTCCACTCCGAGGGCCGATACCTTCGTGAAGCCGCTGCGCTCGACCAGCGTCACACGCCCTCTTAAAGGCTCTTCTCCCCCCCACCCATCGATAAGCACCTCCGCCCCTACTGGCACGGAGGCGGCATCCGTTGAGAATAAATCGACCTCCCCCTCAAGGTCCTCCGGGTCACCCACTTCCATGATGGGTGTCCCGGCCACGACCGTCCTGGCGCTCTCCTCGCGGACCTGCAGCACGTACCCATCCACCGGAGAGAGTATGCGAACGCTCTCGGCGCCGCTGCTCTCCCCTCCCTGAATAAGCAGGGAGGCCGCCTGCTGCACCTCGAACTCCGACATTCGAAGGGCGAACTCCGCTGCCTTCGCCTCGCGGGAGCCCACCTGCATCCTGCTCTCCGCTATATCCCACTCCTGCTGAGAGACTCCGCCGGAGGGCATGAGCCTGTCCAGCCTCTCGAACTGCTTCCTCGCCAGATCGAGGGCGACATTTGCCCGGTCTAGCTCCGCCCTGCGCAGAGAGCGAGCCGCCTCGGCGGTCTTCAGCTGCGCCTCGGCAGACGCGCGAAGGCGCGGCGTCAGCAGCCCGGATGGCTCCGTCTCTATCACGGCGAGCACGCCCTCTCCAGCCTTCACTGCGTCTCCCGGCCTCAACGGCGTTCGGTTCAAAAAACCGCTCACCGGGGAGGAGACCGTATACCTGTGTCTTATTCTGGTCTTCCCCTCCTCGACCACGGAGACCACCAACGTACCGCGCCCTACCGTGACCGCCTCAACCTTAATGGGCTTCGGCCATGCCAGATACGCCACAAATCCCGCCACCGCGCAGGCGCCCAAGGCCGTCAACGCCCTCCTGAAGTATCTCTTTCTGCCGCCGCTCTTGGTATCTCGTTTCAAATCCACACCACTCCGTTTTCTTTTCATTCCGCTGACTTAAGCGCCGACAGCAGGTCCAGCCTCGCGATCTTTCCGTGCACTGCGGCGAACGAGCAGAGGGTCGAGAAGAGCACGTTCAGCACTGCGATGATGTAGGTCTTTGACTGCAGGACAAAGGGAAGGCGCACAGCCTCGGTGTTGGCCATGTTCAGCAGAAGTTTTGTAAGGTACGTCCCAAGCAGAAGCCCCGGGCCGGTCGCTATGAATGTGAGAAGGCCGAGCTCGAACAGCAGTATCGCTGTCGCCTCACGGCGGGTGAAGCCCAACACGCGAAGGGTCGCCAGGGATCTGGCCCGCTCCGAGAGGGCTATCCTCGCGCCGTTGTAGATAACTCCGAACGCAACCACCAGAGAGAAAAAGTAGTAGAGCGTCTGCTGCATCCCCACCATCTCCACGGTCGTCCTGATGAAGCTTTCGCGCTCGCTCGCTGCGGCGTAAACAGTAGCCAGGGCGGGCAAGCCCTTGACACTCCTCCAGAAGTCATCCCAGCGCGTTTCGTCCACAACCAGATTCGCCCCGTTTACCGTGCCCTCCTCCCCAAGAAGGCGGCGCAGTGCACCAATCTCCATGTACGCTCCCAATCCCGAGTAGTCCGTCACAACCCCGGCGACCGCAGCGTCGATCACAGGGCGGTGTCCCTCGCGCACCTCCACCCGCACCCGGTCGCCGGGGGATAGCCTCAGGACATCGGCCAGCGTTGCGGACAGGAGCAGCCCCGAGGCAGGCAGTGGGACGATCTCTCCCTTCGTGTCGAGTATGCGCTGCAACCGCTGCGCAGCGGGCATGCCGAAGACCGCCACGCTTCGCTCCGCGTGTCCGCTCCGCACCAGAGCAGGAACCGTCCGGAACGGTTCGCGATCCATCACACCGGGAATACGCAGAAGCGCAGGTAAAGCCTCCGCGCCGAGAGGCTCGACGAAAGTCACTGTCGCGTCCTGGCGCTGGCTCATGCCCCACTGGAAATCCACAAGGTAGTCGAGCCCGTCGGCCATCACCCCCGGAAAGACCGGGATGGCCGCGGCAAAGGCAAGTCCGAGCGCCGTGAAGAAAGACTGCCACGGCCTCCTCTCCAAGTTTCGCAGAGCGATTCGGAACGACGGCGAGGTCAGCCTGTGCACCCCCAGCTTCTCCAAAAAGGACGGCGAGTAATCCACCGGAGGCTCGGGCCGCATCGCCTCGGCGGGTGGGAGCGATGCCGCATGGCGCACAGCGCCGAGCACCCCCAGAAAAGTGACCAGAGCGCTCGCGGCCATGGCTGGCAACAAAGAGCCCCAGTCAAGTCGAATACTCAGCATGGGAAGGTTGAAAACGCTCTGGTAGATCGGGATCATAGCGGCCGCTCCCCAGACGCCAAAAACACCTCCCAGCACGGTTCCGAGAAGGACGGGTACGACGGCGAACTTCAGGTAGTGAAGCGCCGCCGCGAAGGAAGAGTAGCCGAACGCCTTCATCTGTGCGATCTGCTCCCTCTGAAGCTTCACCAGACGGGTGAGCGACGCGCTGGTCATGAACGCCGCCACCCCCAGAAAGACCGCTGGGAAGAGCACTCCCAGGCTCTTCAGCTGCTCGATCTCGTCGTTCACCAAACGCGCCGACCCGTGCCGCCCCCTGTCGAAGGCGGACAGACCTCCGTACGGCAGAAGCAGCCTGTCTATCTCCGCCTTCACGTCCTCGGCGTTCGCTCCGGGCGAGAGGCGCACCGCAAGGGTATTGAACGCCCCGGAAAGCCCCAGCGCTTGTGACAGCTCCCTCTCGCTCATCCACAGGATCGCGAAGCGCAACGGGTCTGGAAGCAGCCCGCCCGGAGGTATCTCGATCACGTGCTCCGGCGATATGGCCAGGCCGCAGATGCGCAGCCGCCGTCGTGCGCCGTGAAGGGTAACATCCAGCGAATCACCAAGCTCGAAGCCGTGGGCCTTAGCAAAGGCCTCGTTGACCACGGCCTCGTCCCTGCCGCCGTCGTCGGGCAGGCGACCCGACCTCAGCAGTATAGCGTTCAACCTCCGGTCTCGGCCTGCTGGCAACGAGTTCACCAGACAGCTCACCGGCTCCCTGAAGCCCGGGAGATCAAGAACCCCCGCACCCTTGACTCCCGTCTCCACAAGAGCAACCCCATCCACACCGGCTACTGCGGACTCAACATAAACAGGCGCGCGCTTCAGCTCGCAGAATATGTCCGCGAAGGCTGTGTCCCTGTAGTACCCGTCTCTAACCGTCTCCAGAGTGGTGTGAGTGGCCCCGGCTATCACCATCAGTGCAAGGCCGCAGGCCATAACCAGCGCCGTGGCCGCCGTCTGCCCCTTCATACCGCGCAGGTCGCGCAGCAGCTTCAGATCCAGCATACGCAAGACAGATCACCAGGAGAGAGCGCACGCCGGAGCGCGGCTCTCGTTCTCATGAATCGACTGAATACGCCCCGCAGAGAGCGAGATAACCCGCGCAGCCATCTCCGAAATTACGGAGTTATGCGTGATCAGCAGCACCAGCGTCCCCAGCTCGCGGTTCACCTTCTCCACCGCCTCAAGCACCGTGATCCCCGTGTTCACGTCCAACGCGCCGGTCGGCTCGTCGCACAGCAGCACCTCGGGACG
>JBAYOX010000218.1:0-3595 GCA_041678025.1 Aminobacteriaceae bacterium | reverse complement strand
CTTGAAGCCAGTCACCAGCGTGGTGCCGAAGTCGTTGTCGCTGGTGAGGAGAGCCACTCTCTTGGAGCCCAGAAGCTTGTGAGCCGCGTATCCGGCGGCCTTGCCCTCGACGAAGCCGAGGAAGCCGTTGCGGAAGCAGAAGTCACCGGCCCTGGTCACGTCCGGGTGAATCGCGTAGGCGGACACCAGGGGGATCTCCTCCTCCTGGAAGATCGGCGCGACCGAGCGCGTCGGCAGGCTGTAGGAGCCCGCGACGAAGGCGACGATCTTGTCCTGCTCGATGAGCTTGTACGCAAGTGCCACCGCGTCCTTTGTGTCGGCGCGGTCGTCGTAGTAGGTCAGCTCGACCTGCTTGCCAAGCACTCCGCCGCCCGAATTGACCTGGTCTAGCGCAATCTGCACGGACGCAAGGGCGCTCGCCCCGTCCGCCGCCGCCGGTCCGGTCAGGGGCACCAGCATCCCTATCTTGACCGTATCCGCCGCCAGAGCGGCGGAGGAGAGAAGAAGCGCCGCGCACACCGCCATGAGCAACACCTTGGAAACACGCATTATAAACCACCTCCGAGATAGATTTGACGCGCCGGGAAGGACTTCCCCGGACCTCCCCCCGGTGTGAGCCGGGGAAACTCTGCAGGCTAAAGCCCCAGGTAGGCCTCTCTGACCTTCGGGTCCTCCATAAGGTCGCTGGACGCCCCCTCGAGCGAGATCCTTCCTGTCTCTATCACGTACGATCGGTGCGAGATGCCGAGAGACGCCCGCGCGTTCTGCTCGACCAGCAGGATGGAGAGCCCCCGCTCGCGGTTAAGCATCTTGAGCACGTCGAACACCCTCTCCACCAGCACCGGCATAAGCCCCATCGAAACCTCGTCGACCAGCAGCAGGCGCGGTTCCGAGACAAGCGCCCTCGATATCGCCAGCATCTGCTGCTCCCCTCCCGACAGGGTGGATGCGAGCTGGTCCCTTCGCTCCTCCAGGACGGGGAATAGATCGTACAGCATCCTAAGCTTGCCGGGAAGGTCGATCTTGCCTCTCATGTGGTATGCCCCGGCCTGTATATTTTCGAACACGGTGAAGCGGGGAAAGACCCGCGCCCTCTCCGGGACGAAGCGGATTCCCCGGGCGGCGCGCCTGTGCGACGGCAGAGCCGTAATATCCTCCCCGGCGTAGACTATCGATCCGCCCCTCGCGGGAACTACGCCCATGACGCAGTTCAGAAGCGAGCTCTTGCCCGCTCCGTTGGCCCCGATGACCGAGACAAGCTCCCCCTCGTCCAGACGGATCGAGACCCTGTCCACCGCCCTTATGTCACCGTAGCAGACGGAGAGACCTTCGACCTCAAGAAGCATCCGAGTCACCCCTTCCGAGATAGGCCTCTATTACCTGCGGGTTGTTGCGAACGTCCTGCGGCCGCCCTTCGGCCAGCAGTCTGCCGTGGTCGAGAACCACCAGCCTGTCCGACAATCCCATTGCTACCTTCATGTTGTGCTCTATCAGGAGGACGGATATCCCCTTGCTTCTGACGTCGAGGACCAGCCTGGAGAGCAGGCTTATCTCCTCGTGACGCAGCCCGGAGAAGGTCTCGTCAAGCAGTAGCAGCCGCGGCTTCAGCGCCAGAGCGCGCGCCAGCTCCAGCCTCCTCTGGTTGCCCAGCGGCAGCTTGCCGGACTTCACATGAGCCAGGTCGGCTATACCCACCTCCTCAAGCAGCCTCATGCCCTCGGCTCGCACCTCTTTGGTGTCGAAGCGGGCCCATGAGGAGAGCATACCGCAGTAACGCCTCAGCCCCAGAGCGGCCGTGACGTTTAGCAGCACCGAGAGGGACGAGAAGGGCTTGACAACCTGGAACGTGCGTCCGACCCCGAGGGCCGACATCCTGTGCGGCGGTAGACCGCCTGTGGACGTCCCCTCGAAGAAAATACTCCCGGAGGTCGGTGCGTAAACCCCGGAGACAAGGTTGAAGCAGGTCGTCTTCCCCGCTCCGTTCGGGCCCAGCAGACCGAGTATCTCTCCCCGGTTCATCGTGAAGGAGACCGAATCGACCGCCTTCAGCCCGCCGAAGTGCTTCGATACAGAGTCAAGCCTCAGCAGGACGTCATCCACGGTTCGCGCCCCCTCTCCCTGGCAGCAGTCTTCGCAGGAAGCCCCCCTCGCCCAGCAGTCCATCGGGCTGGAAGCGTATCATCAGCAGCAGTATCGCCGCGTTCAGCAGCATCCTGTAATCGACCAGCGGGCGGAAGACCTCCGGTAGCGCCCCGAGTATCAGGGCACCCAGCACCGGACCCCACAGTGTCCCTATACCGCCGAGCACAACCATCGACATCATCATTATGGACAGAGGGAAGCCGAAGTCGGTCGCGCTGATGAAGCGCATCTGGTGGGCGTAAAGAGCTCCTCCCAGCCCGGCCATCGCCGTGCCGACCACGAAGGCGGTCAGCTTGAAGCGCACGGGGGAGACCCCCACGCTGGACGCCGCCGTCTCCTCCTCGCGCAGCGCGAAGCAGGCGAGTCCGGCCCAGCTCCTGGTGAAGCGCCAAGACACAGCAAGAGTCACCGCCAGGAAGGCCAGGCACATGTACAAAAAGTATGCTCCCCTGAGTCGGACGCCGAACAGATAGATGCTCGGGATCCCTCCAAGGCCAAGCGCCCCTCCGAAGAAGGGAACATAAAGAAAAACAGACTCCACTATGAAGTTTATCCCGATCGTAGTGACAGCCAGAAAGTCCTCCCGTAGCCTTAGGCTCGGCATTCCCAGCACCATTCCTATGGCGGCGCTGATCAGAATAACCAGAGGCAGAGCCGCCCAAAAGGTCAGACCCGCCTTAGTGGTCAGCAGGGCCGAGGAGTACGCGCCAATACCGAAGAAGGCCGCGTGTCCGAGGGATATCTGCCCCGCGTATCCGACTATGACGTTCAGCCCGCAGGCCACTATCGCCTGTATCGCTATGAAGTTCAGAATTGTAATTGTGTACTCGCCCACGTCCCGCCCCTCCTACTTGTCGCCCATGAGGCCGCCCGGCCTCCACAGCAGCACCGCTATCATCGCGATGAAGGCGAGCGAGTCCCTGGGCAGCGGGATATTCGCGTACCCTATGAGCAGTGTCTCTCCGATGCCGAGCAGTAGCGATGCCAGCACCGCCCCCGATAGCGACCCCAGCCCCCCTACCACGAACAGCGCAAGGCACTTGTAGGCCGGCACCGCGCCCATGGTGGGGTAGACCTGGTTGAAGTAGATCCCCACCAGCATGCCCGCTATGGCCGCCACCGCAGAGCCGAGCGCGAAGGTCATGCTTACTGCGAAGGAGCCGTTGATACCCATCGCGCCAGCGACGTCCCTGTCCTGCGACGTCGCCCTGATAGCGAGGCCGAACTCCGTCCTGGTCACGATAAACCACAAAATCAGCAGCACCGTCGCGCTGACCGCGTAGATGGAGATTATGGCGGGGGTTATCACGACCCCCTTGACGACCAGTCCGGGGAAGGGAAGCTCCGCCGGGAAGGTGAGGATATAGGGTCCCCCCACTAGGCGAAAGACCTCCTCAAGCGACAGGAAGACCGCGATGCTTCCGATCAGCGGTACGAATGGGGGGTACTTGAG
>JBAYOX010000217.1:0-3621 GCA_041678025.1 Aminobacteriaceae bacterium | reverse complement strand
TTCCAGGCCTAGGGAACGCGGACGTGGAAGCCATCTGCGAGAGGGTTCGCCGCTCTTTTGAGGCCACTCCGTTCGCCTCGAAGGCCTACGGGGAGGAGCCGCTTGAAGTATCTCTGACTGTTAGCATCGGAGTATGCGAGATGTCGGAGGAAAGCTCCGGCGTCGACTCGATACTGGCCGAGGCGGACAAGGCGCTGTACAGGGCCAAGAACAGCGGTAGGAACCGGGTATGCAGATGAGCCTGCTCCTGAGTGTAATGAGGTTTTTAGAGGTCAAAAAGGAGTGTTGTCAGTGAGGTTATGTTTTTCGCGTCGCAACGTGGTTGTCATAATTTGTGCTCTGTCTCTGCTCGTTCCGTCGGCGGGCGTCGCGCAGACCATGAGGGATCTCTTTCTGCGTAGAGACTGGAGTGGGGTGAACGCCCTCATACAGTCGAGCGACACTCTCTCCCCGATGGATCAGTCGATTGCTGCGAACGCCGTGTGGTCCGCTAACCGCTTCGAGGAGGCCCTGAACCTGCTCCGGTCGAGTGCCCCTTACTGGCCTGACGAAGTGCGACCCTACGGGGAGTTCATGATGGTGCTCGCTCTGGAACGATTAAACAGCCCCGCTGAGGCCAGGGCAGGGGCGCTGGATCTTCTTCCGAAAGCGCCGCCTGACCTGGGCTACTACGTCGCTTACGCCCTGTTTCGCCTTACGGACGAGAAAAACCACGATGAGAGACGAAAGGCACTTCAGAGCATGTACAGTCTCGCACAGAATGACGCTCAACGTACGACGTCCCTGACGGAGCTGCTTAAGCTCCCCGGCGACAGGACGGCCTACGCTCTAAGGCTGACCGACCTCTCGCCGAGAAACAGCGCCGCCCTCAAAGTGCTCGAATCACTTCCGAAGCCCTGGAGCCCGGACGTAAACATGGCGGTCGGCTACGCCGCGTACCTGTCGGGCAAATACGACAGTGCCATAGCTCTCTTTCGGGCCATCCCGATGGACTCCAGGCACGGGCGCAAGTCGCGCTACTACCGAGCTTTCTCCCTGTACAACCAGAAAAAATACGCGCCCGCCCTCGAGGCCTGGGGCTACCTGGCAAAGAACGGCGAGTCGTACGCGGAGTCCTCGATCAGAAGAATCTCCATCCTTGCCGGACGAGCTGAGAGGGAGAGCGCTCTGCGCGTGTTGAGGGAGGTTGCGTCAAACCGCGAGGGCGATATCCAGGTCCGGGCGTACTACTCTCTGTCGACCCACCTGTCGGGCAAGGAGAAGGCCTCGGCGGAGGATGCTGTTATCAGTCTGGCCCCCGGTTCGCTGTTAACGACTCAGATACTGTGGGGCAGAGGGTGGGAGAGATGGAACTCGGGCGACACTGCCGGAGCAGTGGCGTCGTGGGAGAAGAGCATCGCACCCGGCATGAACCAGAGCTGGCGGCCTCGCGTAATCTACTGGACAGCAAAGGGTTATGAACGCCTGAGGGATAGCGAGAAGAGCAAGCGCCTGTTCGACAGCCTGAAAGAGGAGCATCCTCTGTCGACTTACGCTTTCATGTCGGGAGGGGAGATTTCGCTTAATCCGGGGGACCCTCCCGGCCTGGTATCTGAGCCCTCGCTCCTTGAACAGTGGGGCTTCCTGTCGCACGCTCGCAGGGTCCTGCTGGCAAAAGGCGATCCTCAATCCGTATACAGGGCAGCACTCCTGGCCGACTGGTCGGGTGACCACCAGGCGGCATATACCGCCGCTATGAGGATAGGTGAGCATATCAGAAGGGGGCCATTCCATGAAAGAGCCCTCTCCATGCTCTTCCCCCGACCCTTCTACAGCGAGGTGACAAAGGCGGCGGAGCGCTTCGGGGTCGAGGACAACCTGGTGTGGGCGATCATGCGACAGGAGAGCGCATTCAACCCGAATGCCACTAGCTGGGCGGGGGCGGGCGGCCTGATGCAGCTGATGCCGGGCACGGCGCGCGGGGAGGCGAAGGCTCTGGACATGAAGGAGTACAGCGTCTACAACGCGGAGCAGAACATAACCCTTGGGACCGCCCACATCGCCAGGCTTATGCGCTCCTATGACGACGTGGGGCTTTCGCTGGCCGCCTATAACGCTGGCCCTGGAAACGCCAGAAAGTGGCTGGGAGACAGGAAAAACGTCCCCCTGGACGAGTGGATCGAGTCGATCCGCTTCGAGGAGACCAACGACTATGTGCAGAAGGTGACGGCCAACCTAGAGATATACAGGGCCCTCTACCCCTCGGAAGAAGGCGTTGAGAAAGTCGAAGAGGAAGTGCCCCCGTCCGAAGACGACGGAGACTGATACAGAAGGGCGGCCTCCTAGTGCAGGCCGCCCGTTTTTTTTAGTCGATTTGCAGCCTGTGCGACCGCGGTCAGACTGAAGGCCCCTTCAGCTCCTCGAGCGCGGCCTCGAAGTGCCTCCACTCGATCAGGGGTTCCATCTCCCCCTCGCTCTTTATATGCTCCCGAATGGCCATCATCGACGCTTTTCTACAGACGAAGGCGATATCCCCGCCAGTCCGTCCGTCCGTGAGCCTTGACAGTGTGGGTATGCGGACCTCCGCCGACAGCGGCTTTTTTCTCAGGTGGATCTCGAAGATCCTCTCCCGCGCCGCTGAGTCGGGGCGAGGCAGTTCGAGGATCATGTCGAACCTGCCTGTGGAGAGCAACGAGGGGTCTACAAGGTCGAGACGGTTCGTCGTGGCCAGTATAACGACGCCCTTAAGCTCCTCGATGCCGCTCATCTCGGCGAGGAACTGGCTG
Source organism: Aminobacteriaceae bacterium (assembly GCA_041678025.1). Taxonomy (GTDB): domain Bacteria; phylum Synergistota; class Synergistia; order Synergistales; family Aminobacteriaceae; genus JAAYLU01. The sequence goes on along the minus strand of JBAYOX010000217.1, from coordinate 856 downwards.
ATGACTCTCTCTGTGAAACCGGCGCCTGCGCCCGTGTCCTTTCCGCGCACCGGGACGAGTGACTCGATCTCGTCGAAGTAGAGGATGGAGGGTGCGGCCTGCTTGGCAGTGCGGAAAACCTCGCGTATTGCCCGCTCGCTCTCTCCGACGTACTTCGACATGAGGGCCGGCCCCTTCACCGAGATGAAGTTGACGCCGCTCTCGTGTGCTAAGGCCTTTGCCAGCAGGGTCTTGCCGGTCCCGGATGGGCCGTGGAGCATTATCCCCTTCGGGGGAGAGATGGCGAACTTCTCGAATATGTCAGCATGCTGCAGCGGCCACTGTACGGCGTCGTGCAGCTCGTCCTTGATGTCATCCAGCCCTCCGATGTCGCGCCATGATACGTCAGGTATCTCGACGAAGACCTCCCTGATCGCCGAGGGGTCGACCTCCCTGAAGGCATCGAGAAAGTGATCCATCCGGACGTCCATGGCAAGCAACCGTTCGTAGGGGATCTCCTCCATCTCCATGTCGATCTCAGGAAGCAGCTCCCTCAGGCTCGCCATAGCCGCCTCCTTGGCCAGGGCCTCGATGTCCGCCCCTACGTAGCCGTGAGTCATGTCCGCAAGCCTTCGCAGATCGACGTCGGAGGCCAGAGGCATTCCTCGTGTGTGAATGGTAAGTATCTCGTGGCGTCCCTTTCTGTCCGGTATCGGGATCGCTATCTCCCGGTCGAAGCGCCCCGGGCGGCGAAGCGCTGGGTCGAGGGTGTTGGGTATGTTCGTGGCGCCTATCACGACGATCTGCCCGCGGGATTCAAGCCCATCCATCAGTGCAAGAAGCTGGGCCACGACGCGTCTTTCAACCTGCTTCTCCC
>JBAYOX010000216.1:0-3670 GCA_041678025.1 Aminobacteriaceae bacterium | reverse complement strand
TTCCTTTTTGTCCGCCTCGGGAAGAAGAGGTTTTTTATGATCCTCTTCAAATGACCTGTTGTGAGAGGGTGTGAAGAAGACGATGGACTGTTACTGGTACATAAGCGAGTCACTTCGCCCCTGGGAGGCAGCTGTGGCAGGTGCTCTCGCAAGGGGCTTGATCAAGGCGGGTGTAAAAATTCACCCCTTCTCCGGCTGCGGGACCGAATCGTTGGCGGTACCTGGCCTCCTGTCCTGGCGTTCACTAAACGCCGTCGAGAGACTGATCACCGTTGCTGGCAAGGGCAAGCTATGGCATCTGTGGGGAACCCCGCCCAAATGGTGGAAACTGCTGAGGCTTAGATCCAGGACGATACACACTTGCTTTAACCGCTCTTTACGGTGGGAGGGGCACCCGACCGTACTATCGGCCGTCTCGTACTCTTCAGGTGAATCCTACATTCCGCCGGCGTTCGAAATGAAGATGAGCTGGGGTGCGGAGGAGGGGAAGGAGCCCTATGACGAGGGGCGTCCAGGTCTCTTTCTTCTAGCGGGAAAACCTGACGAAGGTCGTCTTTACGCGGAGTCGGCCGCCTCTCTCTCCAGCATGCTCCTCGATTTTGACCGGGCCGAGGATGGGGTAAAACTCCTCTCCTCGGGCAACTGTGTCCTGCTTCTTCCCGGGCCGACGCCATCTCTGTCGCTTCTTGCCGCCTTCGCGGCTCTAATGGGAGTTCCCACCATAGCCGCCTGCTCTCCCTCCTTGGATGAACTCCTGGGAAAAGATGGTTACGTACGCCTGCCATCCGAAAACCAAGAGGACGTCAGAGAGGCCTTCGCCCTGGTGCTCGGAGAGGGGGGCAGAAGTGCCTCGGCCTTTGCGCGTCGTTACGTATCCGACTCCTTCCCACCGGATAAGGGGGCTAAGAAGCTGAAGGAGCTGTACGACGCCCTCTCAGGGGAGGAAAATTGAACCTGAAAACAGGGATGATAAGCGCGATAACCTCCTTTTGCCGTCCGGGTTGGAGAGCCCGCGCGGTGGCAGGTTTTTTTTCGGGTGGTTTAAAGATCTTCCGTCCCAGAGGAGGAGAAGCACGAGAGAACTTGAAGTCAGTCTATCCCGAGGCGACCGATGTATGGATCCGTCGTACAGTCAACGGAGTGTACGAGCATCTCTCATGGATGGTGGCCGAGTGCCTGGCCCTTCAGAGGGATCCTCGGCTTTCCCTTGAGTGGATGAAGGCAGTCGAGGGGAAGGAGATCCTCGACTCTATAAAGGCCGCCGGACGTGGTGCGATCATACTCACAGGACATGTCGGGAACTGGGAGCTTCTGGCCGCCTGGCTCGCTCAGTCGGGGTATCCCCTGTCGGCGGTCGTCCGCAGCCCGGACGACGCCGATTTTTCGCGGATAATCGCCTCTTTTCGTTCCAGGACCGGGGTCGGAGTATTCGAGAAGCATTTCGTTATGAAGGAGACTATTCGCTTTGCCCGCAACGGCGGTTTTCTGGGCCTGATGCCCGACCAGGCATGGAACTCGACAGGAATTCCGACTGAGTTCCTTGGAAGGCGGTGCTACACCGCAGGCGGCCCTGCGGCAATAGCCAGACTTGCCGGAGTGCCGGTTGTTCCGGTGGCCTCTTACAGAGTGGCGCCCTTTAGGCATGAAGTGCGAATATCCGAGCCGATAAAGATGGTCGAAGGTGCTGATAAACAGAGGTCGATCAAGGAGAATACCGACAGGATGAACAGAGCCATAGAGAAGATGATACTCGAACACCCGGAGCAGTGGCTTTGGCTTCACCGCCGCTGGAGGTTCTGAGGTTCCACCGTGAGACTGTACCATGCTCAGCAAGCCCCCTTACCCTTGATGCTTTGAAAAATACATGTTAATCTTATTATGAAAAAGGGGGGGATGCAAATGATATTCGAGCTCATGTCAAAAGGAAACTTGGCAAGGCTGCCCGACGATATGCTAATTGCCGGTATTCCTGAAGCGCCCTCCCCGAGGGTGATAGCGCTTCTTCCATACAATCGGTATATCCTCGGAACAGTCTCGTTGAAGTCCTACGAAAAGTGGGTCCTTGGCAGACTTGGTGCTGAGGAGACCGAGGAGGTATTTCTCTACGACGGCAAACCGAAGATCATCACCCTCGGTGATGTGGAAAAAATATCCATGGGGAAAGAAGTCGTCGACCGCCTCAAATCATGCCTGCGGAGCCAGATGACCCCGCCGGGTGAACACACGTCGACTATGGCGATCCTCCGCGGCCTCCTGAAGGACGACGGACTATTCTTCACCGACAGCCTGATGGAGAACGAGAAGGCAGTGCAGGACTATCTTGAGAGGGACATTACGGCACGGATGGCCTACTGGGCGATAAGGTTCGCTCTTTTTCGCAACGACTACGAAGAGGTGTCGAGGATAAAGACCTGGCTGAGAATCGCCTCCGACGTTTTCGACGGAGCGGTAAACACGCCCAGGATCTGGTTCTCTCTGATGGACCTTCCTGGCGGGAAGAGCATCGAGGAGATGGAAAGCCTTACATATTCTGTAGATGACCTACAGAGAATGAACTCCCAGAGCTCAAGGCCGGTGGTCCTGTACAGCAAGTCGGGGTACCTCATACTGTCCGACTACGGCACTGACTCCTCCGGGTTCAGAATCTGGCTGTACCTCCCGATCCCCATTTGGAACGAGATGCGGGAGAAGCGAAAGCTGTCGATAAAAGAGATAGTCGTCGCGACCTGGGGTTATCTGGATGGTGTGGCGGCCGATACGGAACGGTCGTCATTCGGATGCCAAACCCTGCTGCCTGAGGGTAACAGTTCCGCCAAACCCTCAAGGTGACGGACAGGCATAACAAGCTGGAGAAAAGAGAAGGGAGGCCCACGACGGCCTCCCTTCTCTTTTCTTAATAGTCGCTACGCGACGGTCCAGCGCTTCTCAATATATTGAAGCGCAAGGCTTGTAGCGCTCGTCATGATCAGATATATAACGCCTACCATGATGAATGTCTCAAACGATGCGTAGGTCACGCTTCTTACCTGCTGTCCCACCATGGTCAACTCTGTGATGGCCAGGGTGGACAGGAGAGAGGACTCTTTGATGAGAGTGACGAACTCGTTACCTATTGCTGGAAGCATGTTGCGTATGGCCTGAGGCAGTATGATAAAGCGCATCGTGCGCATATAAGAAAGCCCAAGAACCTTCGAGGCCTCCCATTGGCCCTTGGGTACAGCCTCTATCCCTCCCCGCACTATCTCCCCAACGTACCCCGACGAGTTTACCGTCAGTCCTATGATCCCGGCTGTGAATGCAGGCAGGTTCATCCCCAGCGAAGGTAGTCCGAAGTAGATCAGGAACAGCTGTATAAGCAAGGGAGTGCCTCTTATCACGTAGATGTATGCGGCCGCTATGGATCTTAGAGGAGCGAAGGGGGATACCCTCACCGCTCCGACCAGTATTCCAAGGAGTGTTCCGCAAAAAAGAGCGAGAATAGAGGCTTGAATTGTGACCTGCGCGCCCTTAAACAGCATGTGAAGATATGGGGCGATTGCCGAAAAATCAAGAGTCATGAGCATATCTCCTTTCGACTTATGGCGCCTGAACCAGTTCTTTGCCTACCGTGGCAAGCATCCTCTGCAGGAAAACCTGAGTCCTTGGCATCTTCGGAGAGGTGAAGAGTTCG
>JBAYOX010000215.1:0-3675 GCA_041678025.1 Aminobacteriaceae bacterium | reverse complement strand
GGATAGTATTCACGTCGCGGGACCTCGACATGCTGCCGAAGATAGATCCGCCGGTGGTGAATATTCTGACGACATGGCCCGGGGCGTCGGCTAGCGACGTAGAGCAGAGGGTATCCAAGAGCATAGAGGATGAAATAACTATGATCGAGGGTGTGGACAAAATTTTCTCGCGCTCGATGGACAATATCTCGGTGGTGACTGTCCCGTTCAAGTGAGGAGAGGATCTGGACGTAAAGATGGGGGACATCCGCGACTCGATCAGCTTTGTAAAGCGCGATCTGCCGCCGGACGCGGAGGAGCCTATTCTGCTGAGGGTCACCTCCGGCACCATCCCCGTACTGACTCTGTCGCTGACGGCGGAGAGGTCTTACGAGGGGCTGTACCGATTCGCCGACAGGGTGGTGATGGAGAATCTGTCGCGCATTCCGGGAGTTGGGCAGGTGCTCGTCTTCGGCGGAGAGCAGAGGGAGATACAGGTTCGCATCGACGCGGAGAAGTTGGAGGCGTTCGCCGTATCGATTCCCGGAATTATAGGGGCTATCGAGAGCGAGAATATCAATATTCCGGCCGGCTCGCTGAAGCAGGGGGAGACCGAGTACTATATCCGAGTGCCGGGACGATTCTCCTCTGTCGGCGAGATAGGCAGGACGGTGGTCGGGGTCTCGGGCGGAAGGCCGGTCTATCTGGACGATGTGGCGGAGGTGGCGGATACCTATAAAGAGCAGGAGATAAAGGGGTATCACATGACCGAGCCTGCCGTCATCATGGTGGTGTTGAAGACGGGAGACGCGAATACCGTCGCGGTGACGCGCGCGGTGCTGGACAGGTTGGAGGAGCTCAAGGAGAGCGAGTTTCCCTCCGACGTGGAGTATTACGTGGGGATGAACACGTCGGAGTTCATAATGAACTCGATCAACAATCTGTCGTCGTCGCTGATAGTCGGCATCGTGCTGGTCTTCGTCGTGACGTGGATATTCCAGAAGAGGCTGTCTGCGTCGCTGATAATCTGCGGGGCGATACCGTTCTCGCTGGTGATTACTTTTATAGTGATGGGCAAGCTGGATTACACCATCAATATCTTCACCCTGTCCGCTCTGGCTATGGCCAGCGGTATGGTGGTTGACAACTGTATTGTAGCCACCGATCAGATAGTGTACCATCTGGAGAAGGGGGCGCGAAAGGGCGCGGCGAGCATCATCGGCACCGGGGAGGTGCGCTCGTCTCTGATAGCCTCTACATTGACGACCGTGGTGGTGCTGCTTCCGCTTGCGTTTATCAGCGGGCTTGTGGGGGTCTTCTTCTCGTCGCTCACTATAGTGATGGTGACGGCGGTGGCCGCGTCGCTCTTCGTGAGTCTGTCGTTCATCCCGATGATGGGGAGCGTCTTCTTCAAGAGGGAGGAGGACAGGCTGCTGCTGCACCGCTACACCGACAGGATGATCGACAGGCTTGAGGCGGGGTACGAGGATCTGCTTGAGTGGAGCCTGGATAACCGCCGAAAGGTCTTCGCGGTCTCTATAGTTTTGCTGGCGCTGACCTTCGTATCGTTCAGCATGATAGGCACGGAGCTGACACCAGAGCCGGACACGGGGGAGATTACGATCACCCTGACTCTTCCGGAGGGGACGAGGATTGAGGAGACCGACGAACTTGTGCTTCGCACTATTGAATACGCCAGGAAGGCCGTGCCCGAGGCCATCAACATCTACGGCTACGACGGGCGAGACGAGAAGGGGTTTTCGCTGGCAACGGGACAGGAGGCGGGGCCAAACGTCGGCAACGTGGGTCTGAAGCTCGTGGATAAGCAGCATCGAAAGAGGAGTGCCTTCGAGGTCGGAGAGGAGCTGCGGGGATGGCTGCGCAAACAGCCCGGCATAGAGAAGATGAACGTGCTGGTGAGCTCGCCGATAAAGGCTATGTTCCTGGGGTCGAAACCGCTGAATATCGAAATATACGGCGACAGACTCGAAGAGGTGACTTCTGTGGCTGCGGATGTGAAGCGGCTGGTCGAGTCGATACCGGGAGTTGTGGACATAAGTGTCAGCCAGAAGCAGAGCAGGCCGGAGATATGGGTGAACGTGGACCGTGAAAAAGCCTCGATGCTGGGCGTGAACACAGCGGCAGTGGGACAGTCGCTTCGAACGTACTTCTACGGTTATGAGACGACCGAGAGCTACTGGGATGACGAGGACGACTACCCCATCAGACTGCGCCTTAAGGAGGATCAGCGCAACAAACGGGAGATCTTCGACCGGCTGATGATCCCGTCTGTCACGGGGAGACTAGCGCGCCTGTCCAACCTGGCGGAGTTCGAGGACACTATGGGGCCGCCGGAGATTCAGAGAAAGAACAAGCAGCGCTACGTGACCGTGGAGGCGAATGTGCACGGGCGCTCGCTAGGAGAGGCTACGGCGGATGCTCGTGCACTGATGGAGAAGCTGGAAAGGCCGTCCGGTGTGTCGATAGAGTTCGGCGGGCAGATAAAGGAGCAGACGGAGGCGTTTCAGCAGATGGCCCTGCTGGTGCTGCTGGGGATTCTTCTCGTCTATATGGTTATGGCGGGACAGTACGAGGCGTATCTGGACCCGTTCGTGATCATGTTCAGCATTCCGTTCGCCCTGACCGGCGTGGCGTTCGCCTTTCTGATCACGGGGCTGTACCTGTCGCTGCAGGCGATGCTGGGCATCGTGATGCTGATCGGGATAGTGGTCAACAACGCGATCGTCCTGGTGGACTATATCAACCTGCTGCGCGCAAGGGGCGCCCCGATGCGCAGGGCGCTGATCGAATCGGGAGGACGGCGGCTTCGCCCGGTTCTTATGACCACTCTTACGACCTTCTTCGGCATGCTGCCGATGGCCATAAGCAACGCGCAGGGGTCGGAGTTATGGAGGCCGCTTGCTGTGTCGGTGATGGGCGGGCTTATGGTGTCCACGCTGGTCACGATGGTGCTGGTGCCGGTGATGTACAGCCTGTTCGAGGAGAAGGTCAGAAGAAGAGGACGTTTCGCGGAGGCGGTGAGGACATGATGTACATGGTGTGGCTGCACTTCAGCGAGATGCTTGCCGACGAGGTGACGGGGATTCTTGACGCGGCCGGTGTCGAGTACTACAGCGTATGGCGCGACGTCCTCTGGAGGGATAATATGGGGGAGAACACACGCTGGGACGATGCTGTCTTCCCCGGGAAGAACTGGTCGGCGCAGTTTCTGTGTCCGCCGGAGATAGTGAATGACCTAAAAAGAAGGCTGGACGTGCTGATGGAGGATCCGTTCGTGAAGGATTCGGGGATAGTTATGTACCTCGTCGAGGCGGAGAGAGGGTTGTGAAGAACTCGGGTAGCTTTAAGATCGCGGTAAACCTGATGAAATCGGGCAGACTGGTATTAAACGTCAACTCCCATGTGGTTTACATTGACGTTTTTTATGAGACGTACCATGAATGACTGACTCATTTACATGTGGCATAGCTGACGGTCTTTTCAAAAAATGGGAAATGAGGCGCGAAGGTTGTTGACTTCCTGATTTATGCCGCTATAATATACCTTCGTTGAGCCGGTGTAGCTCAGTTGGTAGAGCAGCTGACTTGTAATCAGCAGGTCCCCGGTTCAAGTCCGGGTGCCGGCTCCAGCTTAACAACCAATGTGGTGGGATGGCCGAGTGGTCAAAGGCAGCAG
>JBAYOX010000214.1:0-3679 GCA_041678025.1 Aminobacteriaceae bacterium | reverse complement strand
GTACGTAGATTCCCTAATAGGCCCGAATACTGTGAACACTATTCCTCCCTCCACCTTCGACGAGTTCCTAGCGAAGGGGAAGCCCGCCCTGACGGTAACGTCTGAAAGGGCGGAGGGAACAGCGCGCCTGACTCGCCTGGCAGCTATGGGAATAGATCTGGACGATGTAACAGCTTCTCTTCTTGAGGACGGACTCTCTGCCTTTTCCAGCGCCTATCGGGCTCTGATAGCGGAGATAGATAGAAAAAGAAATGCTCTTTCCTAACCTCGGCAGTTGACAGATCCGGTGCGGGTCTATATAATACTTCCGTTTGCGGATACGGGGCTATAGCTCAGTTGGGAGAGCGCTTGAATGGCATTCAAGAGGCCAGGGGTTCGAGTCCCCTTAGCTCCACCATTTCGTAGGATCAGGCCGTCCGGTGAGATCGGACGGCCTTTTTTCTTCCCTTGTTTCAAATCACTCTTAAGAGGGGGAAAGCCATGTCGCCGAAGGGGTTCCATTTTATTGTGGAGGCATCAGGGTGCGGACCGATAATATCGCAGGTTGACAGACTTCAGGAGATACTTGTGGAGGCGGCCAAACGTGCAAACACGCAGGTGTGGTCCGTATCGTTTCACCGTTTCCCACCGGATGGGGTGAGCGGTGTAGTGGTCATCAGCGAATCGCATCTTTCCATTCACACGTGGCCCGAGGTCGGCTACATGGCGCTGGATATCTACACGTGCGGCGAGGACAGCAAGCCTGAGATCGCGGTCGACTACGTGCTTGAACAGATTGGAGCCAAGCATACCCACATCACTGAGATCTCCCGTGGGCTTGACGACGGCGATATGGAATACTACCACTCCTTCATCACATGGCAGGAGGTCCTTCAGCGCAACGGCACCGCCTAGGGAAGGGGTTTTTACGAAAAGCGTGCGGCGTACGTGAATAAACGTACGCCGCTTTTGTAGTTCAGTCTAACGGATGATCTTGCTCACGTAAGAGCTGGTTATGACGGAGAGCAGTCCTCCGTAGCTCAGGTTGAACTCCATGATGTCGCCGACCTTCAGCGGGCGCTCACAGGCGGTGACGTCGAGCAGCATGTGGTCGCTGCTTGCGCCGATTATCTCGGCCCCTTCATCCCGTGGAGACAGATTTTCGATGCGCGCGTCCTGTCTGCCTATGGAAAGTATTGCCCGCTTCATCATACCTTTATCCTCAAACACGGGCTTCTCTCCGAAGGCGTCCCTGCCTATCTCGCCGATCGGCATGGAGGGCTTCTCCTTAAGCTCTATGACCTCTACCGCAAGGGTGAAGACGTCCCTGTGAGTACCAGGGATGTGGGCTCCGTCGGCGGTCTCGAGCCCCAGGACTATCGATTCGCCGAGGCGCAGCAGGTTTATCCTGTCCGGGATACCGCCCTCCTGCATCAGTTTTAGCGATGAAGAGTTGCCTCCGGAGATAATTTTCAGTGTCACGCCGCAACGGGACTCTATCTCGTCAGCTACCGCGACAAGCTCTCCAAGGTTCTCAGGGCTGGGAAGAACTCCTCCGTAACATGTGAGGTTGACCCCCACTCCTGCCAGGCTAAGGCCGGGCAGCTTGACTATCTCCTGGGCCATGGCGACCGCATCCTCTTTCAGGACGCCCTCGCGCAGGTCTCCCAGGTCGATCATAAGAAGCACCTCATGCGTTTTACCGGCGCGGACGGCAGCCTCGGAGAGCGCTCTTAACGTCTGCAGTTCCGAGTTGAGGCTGATGTCGGCCAGCTCAACCACCTCGTCAACTCTCGAAGGGGAGGGTAGTCGCAGCAGCATCTTAGGAAGGGGGATGTCCTTCATCCTGCGAAGGTTCTCGACCCTGCTATCGGCAAGATACTGAACCCCGCAGGAGGCCTGTGCCTCGGCCACCTCCGGGATAGCGGCGTAGACCTTCGTCACTGCAGCTACATCTATTCCTCTACCCTTGCAGAGCTGCGCAAGTTGACGGGTGTTATGCCGGAGCTTCTCGAGGTCGATGTAAAGCGCGGGGTAGCGAACTCTCGTCTTTGTCATTGCCACGATTCTCCTGTCCTGTCTATGATTGCCGCCCCTCAGACGGCCCGATTAACGGGGTTTTCCTCCGTATCGATTCCGAAGCTTCGCTTCAACAGCTTCAGAGCGTCGTCGGGGTATTTCTTCGATAACACGCCGAGGGATGCCATTGTGTAGTCGTTGTCGATCAGCACCTTCACGCTAGCGGGCGGGTAGAGTTCAAGCCCCTTGTTAAGGGTCCCTGCCGTCTGAAGTATCGCCATTCTTCCTGGAAGACGGGTAAGGGCACCGCCGGTGCCTATTACATATTCGACCGCGGTCAGGTCCTTCCCTTCTGCGATGGTCTTCTTCCCGGTCGCCGTGTAGTAGTTTCGTATTCTTCCCGCGTGGCGCTGAAGAGAGAGCAGCAGGGCCTCGCGAGCCATTCTTTCGATGAACTGAATCTCTCTTTCCGTCTGTGGTATCGGGTTTGCGTAGGCGATCAGCTCGTCTGCCTCCGGGAAGTCTTTGCGCAGCTTGTCCATATCGATCTGCTCGGCGATATGATTGAGGTTCAGGAAGACTCCGAGGTCCCCCTCGACCGTTCGCTTGGCCACCGGCTCGGGGCTTACAGTTATGCTGAGTATCTTTTCGCTTCCCTCCGCGACGGAGTGGACGTCCGTTGTTGCTCCGCCGACGTCGAAGACCACCAGGTCTCCCAGCGCCTCTCTCAACAGAATGGCGGCCTCCATGACCGCCCCTGGCGTGGGAATTATAGCCCCGTCTATCATATCGCGAACCGAATTCATTCCAGGGGCGTGTACTATGTGATCCTCGAATACCCTCTGGATGATGCGCCTGGCGGGGTCGACGTTCAGCTGGTCTACCCTGGGGTAGACGTTGTCGGTGATGTACAGGCGGACTCCCTTCTCTTCGGCTATCAGTGAAACCTCGTCCTGGTTCTCTATATTGCCCGCGTAGATCACCGGCATGTCAAGCCCCATCGAGGCGATCGTCTCGAAGTTGAAGAGGGCAGTGTCGCGCTCGCCGAAGTCGACGCCCCCGGCCACCAGGATGATGTTTGGGTTGATATCGCGTATCTTGGCGATCTCCGTGCGACGCAGCCTACCCGCCGTGACGTACTTCAGGATCGCCCCAGCTCCGAGCGCCGCCTCTCGTGCGGCGCGGACCGTCATGTCGTGGACAAGCCCGTGAACGGTCATGCGAAGGCCGCCCGCTGCGCTCGAGGTGGCGAACATCTCGTCCCATTCGAGCGTGTCCGCTCCCAGTTTGCACCTGAGGTCGTCCACAGCGCCCTTAAGCCCGACTGTGACGTCACCCTGAAGCACGGTGGTGCAGGCCTGCCCCTGCCCGAGAAAAACCGGGCGGGGGCTGCCAATTCCGTCGAAGGCGTTTACGACTGTCGTGGTGCTGCCGATCTCGGCGACCAGAACAGCTACTCTCATTTGGCGCCTTCCATCTCCCTTCTGCGCTTGACGATGAAGCTGGCCACATCTATGCCCTTTGTCCCTCTGCCAAAGCCACCGTCCATACCTGCCTCTCTGGCGATCTCGTGCGATATCTGCGTGCCTCCGCAGACCAGGATAAGTCTGTCACGCACACCCTTCTCGACGCACAGGTCGTGCAGTTTCTTCATGTTCTTCATGTGCACGTCGTCGTGGGT
>JBAYOX010000213.1:0-3726 GCA_041678025.1 Aminobacteriaceae bacterium | reverse complement strand
GCGGTGCTCGGCCCCTGTAAAAGAGGGGCCGAGCTGGCGAACATAGCGGTTCACCCCGATCACCGAAGGAAAGGGATAGGCTCCCAGCTTCTGGTAGGGGTCTCGGAGGTAGCCCTGTTACTTGGGCACTCGAGGCTATGTCTTCACGTCAGGGTCTCAAATAGTGAGGCCAGGGCTTTTTACGAAAAGCACTCGTTCGTGTCACTCTTGCCCGCACTGGGGTATTACGCCGACGGCGAGGACGCGTTGCTTATGGAATCAGTGCTCCCCCTGCATATACAGGGGGACGCCATACAATAGCAAAGGAGCTTGCCGGATTTTGGAAGTATTCACGACATTAAAGTGGGCTGTGCTGGCGCTGTTTAGACGCACCATGGAGCTCCTTCCCCGGTGCGTAGTTGTCCGCATCGGGGGGGCGCTCGGCCTTCTTCTCTGGGCCCTCAGCGGAAAGAGGGTGAAGGAGGCGGAGGGGCGTTGCGCCAGGGCGCTGAATGCCTCTCCCCCCCGAGCCCGAACGATCGTCCGTGGCTCCTACGCCAACCTTGGCCGCTCAGCCCTGGAGTTCATCTCCATCGGAGGTGCCTCAAGCATTGCATCGCTGGTTGAACTCCACGGAGAGGAGCACCTGAGGAGAGCCTTTGATAAACGAAGGGGAGTTATCCTCTTCTCGGGGCACATCGGCAACTGGGAGTATGGTGCCGCCCTGCTGTCGGAGCTCGGTTACCCGATGAACGCCATAGGGGCCGATCAGCGAGAGGACAGGATGACGGGCCTGATAAAAGAGCTTCGCTCGGTGAGTGGTGTGAAGAGCGTGGGGAAGGGGCTCGACCTCAAGGCGGCCATGAGGTGCCTGAAAAACGGTGAGCTTCTGGCCGTTCTGATAGACCAGGATGTAAGGGAGAGGGGGGTTTTCGTGCCCTTCCTCGGTATCCCCGCCTCTACGCCCTTCGGAATCGCCAAGATAGCCCGCAAGCTTGGCTCGGCGATCCTGCCCAGCATAATGATCCGAAGGGGGACGTCCGCCATGCATGATCTTTACATACTGCCCTCCCCCTGGGAGAATGGTCTGCCGCCGGAATACGAATCCATGGAGACGGCCATGACCAGGTGCAACGACCTCCTTGGCGATAGCATACGAGAGAGCCCCGAGCAGTGGATGTGGCTGTATCCCCGCTGGGCGACGCAGCCGGGAGATTAGCCTTGTATATCGGGATTGACCCTGGGCGCGACAAGTCGGGATGGGCGGTCGTCGACGAGTTCGGGGGGCTACGTGCATCGGGCATCTTCCGCTCCAGTGAGGCCGATCTTTTTTTTAAGGCTCTTCTGACAGGCTCTCCAGACCCTTTAGAGCAGTTTCTGCTTGAGAGGCTGGGTCCGTGGCCATCCGGCCTGCCGTCCTCTGATATAGTTATGGGTGACGGGACTGGAAAAGAAGTCCTTTTATCTCTTGCGCAATCCTTATCTCTTAGAGTAAAGTTAATACCGGAGAGAGGAACGACCCTCGCCGCGCGCAAGCTCTACTGGAATCTTCACCCGCCACGTGGACTCTGGAGGCTGGTGCCTTCCGGATTGCGCGTGCCGAGCAGGGACGTGGACGACCTGGCAGCTTGGGCGATCGTCCTAAACTACTTAGACATAATGGTTCAGGGTACAGAAGGGAATGGTGAGAGGCATGGGAACGGAGAAGCTGGCGGCTCTTGTTAACACATTTGGTTCTTCTCTGATGTCGGTCAGCAAGGAGATGGGAGTGGAGCTCAGCCTTGCAAAATCCGAGATAGCCCAAGGCGTGAACGTTCAGGGAAGCCGCCTTGCAGCGCTCATTGGAATAGTCGGTGGAGGGATCCAGGGCACTGCGGTGATCATGCTGGACCACAGCGGCTTTAACGCCACGGTCTCAGCCATGTCGGGCGGCATGATAACACCGGATCTGGACGACCCCGTCTCCATGAGCGTCATTGGCGAGCTGGCTAATATGGTTGGCGGCAGGGCTCTGATTCAGGCCGCCATCGAGGGCACGGAGGTGACCCCTCCGCATCTTATCTCTGGTGACGGGATCAAGACGATCCCCAGCCAATCGCCCGGGATTCGCAGCTTCACTCTCCCCTTCAGACTGTCCGCCGGAGGCACCCTTTTCCTGGTCCTTTCTTTCGGTATTTAGAGTTTCCCGCGCAAAAAATAAAACGAGCCGCGGGAGGTGGTTGCCCGCCCTCCCACGGCTCGCGCGCTTCCTCTTGCGGTGCGGGAGGTTAAAGCTTCTCCCCCTCGGTCTTCGCCACCACCGCGGCGACACACGCGTCTCCGATGACGTTAATCGAGGTCCTCGCCATGTCGAGCACCGCGTCTATACCCGCCACAAGAGCCGCGCCCTCAAGCGGCAGGCCGACCGCCGTCAGGACGAGCGTCAGCATTATCAGCCCCGCGCCCGGAACGCCAGCTGTCCCGATGGAGGCCAGAGTGGCTGTGAGGATGATGTTCAGCTGCGCCCCCATGCTGAGGGACAGCCCGTACGCCTGGGCCACGAACAGTGCGCACACTCCCTGGTACAGCGCCGTCCCGTCCATATTTATCGTCGCGCCCAGAGGCAGAACGAACGAGGATACCTTCTCGGATATTCCCAGGTTCTCTCGGGCGTTGCGGATTGTGACCGGCAGAGCGGCAGCGCTCGAACGTGTGACGAAGGCGGTCACCCCGGCCTCGCGGATTCCCCTGAGGAACCACATGGGTGACTTCTTCACGATGGAGACGATAAGAGCGGAGTACACGACCAGCAGCTGAAGCGCGCAGCCGATGTAGACCGCTATGATCACCTTGGCGAATGGTGCCAGCACCGACAGGCCGTACTTGGACACTGTGTCTGCGATTAGCGCGAATACACCGTAGGGCGCCACCATCATGACTATGCCGGTGAGCTTGTACATCGTCTCGGCCATCGAGTCGAAGAAGTTGACGAGGGGAGCGCCCTTTTCCTTCGCCAGGACTGCCGAAACCCCGATGAAGAGCGCGAATACGATAATTTGAAGCATCTGGCCGTCGACAGTTGCCTTCAGAGCGTTGTCCGGGAAGAGGTTCAGGAGGACGCTCTTGATGCTCGGTGCCTCCTTGGCCTCGAACTGCAATCCCTCGCCGATGGCCAGTCCTACGCCCGGCTGAAGGAGGTTGCCCAGTACAAGGCCGATAACTATAGCGACAGCGGTAGTAGCTAGGTAGAGAAACAGAGTCTTGAAGCCTATCCTACCTAGGTCTCGCGGGTCGCCTATCGACGCCGCTCCCACAACCAGGCTAGAGAAGACAAGAGGCACGATGAGCATCTTGAGCAGCTTCAGAAAAGCGCTCCCGACCGGCTCCACATACTGGACCTTGTCGCCCAAGACAGCGCCTGCGACTATTCCAAGCGCAAAACCTATACCGATCTGCCAAATGAGAGGTATCTTCTTCTTTTCCGACAACAGTACCGCCTCCTTTTGTTAAATAGTTACCACATAAAAAGACCCGGTTCGCGAACGACCCCCCTCTCGAAAGACTAGCGTGGCGAAAGCATACTCTATTCTACATGTTAATTCCAGCATGGGGCAAAATTTCCAAATAACCGTAAGATGCTTCAGTGCATCGGTATGTAGTAAGATAGGCTTAATTCTGCTAGGATATACTAGGATTTCATTCCGATCCGTAAGTTGAGGGGGGAGAACTGCCTTGTCGAAGAAGCGACTGTTGGTTGCGCTGTTCCTG
>JBAYOX010000212.1:0-3728 GCA_041678025.1 Aminobacteriaceae bacterium | reverse complement strand
TGCTACTGGCAGGAGGCTGGCTGGTGGTGCAATAAGCAGGCGACCGGCGTAGCGCAGCGAGCCGAGTCGATCGCTTAGGCGGCATGCATCTGGCCGCCCGGCAGGCGACCGGCGACGGCATTGTCGTCCCGAGGGGACGAGGTATGACAAAGTCGAGTCTCTACCCCTCGCCCCCTCCCAGAACGGCCATCACCCTGGTCAGGATTTTCGTACCCCCGATCAGCCATGTCAATAATCGGACGGGAGCACGCTCATATACCTGTCCGCCCTGTCAACCTGCAGAGTTACCACGGTGTCGTCCGTCAAAAGAGTCCGGGCTATTCTCAGGGCGGCGGCTACGTTCGCGCCTGTCGATATGCCGGATGAGAGCCCCTGACTTCTCATCAGCCATCGTGCCGTCTCAATAGCATCGTCGCCTGCCACGGTTACCACCTCGTCCAGGAGCGCCCTGTCCAGCACCGGCGGGATGAAGTTCGCGCCTATCCCTTGTATGACGTGCCTGCCAGCCTCTCCTCCAGACAGGAGAGGACTCTCGGCAGGCTCTACGGCGACTATTCTCGTCGTAGGGTAGAGCATTTTGAGGGCGCTTCCAACGCCTGTGATGGTCCCTCCTGTGCCAACGCCGGCTACGAACGCCGCCGGTACAAGCCCCGGAGGAAGTCCCCTGATGATCTCCGGAGCGGTTGCGACCCGGTGCGCCCAGGGGTTTCCGGGGTTTGAGAACTGGTCCGGCATAAAGGCCCCCGGCGTCGATTCAACTATCCTTCGCGCCTCGTCCGCCGCGCCATTCATCCCCTCTGCGGCCGGCGTCAGGACGAGCTCCGCGCCGAATGCGGCCAGTGCCTTTCGCCTCTCCGCCGACATGGAGTCCGGCATAGTAAGCACAACGCGAAGCCCTAGCGCGCCCCCCAGCATGGCTAGCGCGATGCCGGTGTTGCCGCTGGTGGGCTCGACTATCACCGTCTCATCGCTGAGAAGGCCATCCACCTCGGCCCTGCGAAGCATACCCCACGCGGCCCTGTCCTTTATCGAGCCTCCGGGGTTGTTCCCCTCAAGCTTTATCAGGACGGTCGCTCCTCCCGTGCCGTCCAGGCGGAAGAGCGGTGTCCTGCCGATTAGGGCTACCACCGGAAGCTCGTCCAGTCTATATCGCATAGTCGCACTCCTCTCCGGGTACGTCCTCATCCTGCGCGTCCATTCGCCCGCCGAGCAGCCGCACTCTGGCCTCGAGCCTCTGCATACGGAAGAGCACCTGCTCAAGCGACACGGTATCGCGGGCCTCCTTCCTCTCTCCGTTCGAGCGGACGACCGAGGCCTTCCTCCCGACGACGGTCGAGTCCTCCGGGACGCTGTCGAGTACGATGGCTCCCGCGCCCACCTTCGAGTCGTCTCCGATGACCACGGGCCCGAGGATCTTCGCGCCGCTGCCTATGACGACGTTAGCGCCGACGGTCGGATGGCGCTTCCATGTCTTTTCATTTCCCGTCGCGCCGAGGGTGACACCCTGATAGATCACCGAGCCCGAGCCCACCTCCGCGCTCTCGCCGATGACGACGCCCGAGCCGTGGTCTATGAACACCCCGGCCCCTAGCACTGCGCCCGGGTGGATCTCTATCCCGGTCCACCATCGGACGATAAGTGACAGAAAGCGTGGGATCACCGGTATCCCGCAGCGCGAGTGAAGAAAATGAAGGCCCCTGTGAGCCGCCACTGCCAGGAAACCCGGCGTGCAGAGCAGAATCTCCGCCGCACCCGCGGCCCCCTTCGGTATTGCCGGATCGTTCCTCCTGACCGCTCTGTAATCTTCCGCTAACGTCGAAAACACCCCAACTGCAACCCCTCCTAAAAATAGAGCGAGGGACCGCCCCTTCACGGCAGTCCCTCGCAAAAATAACCTCTCCCCCCTCGGGGGTGAACGAAACGCCGCAGCTCTCAACTCCGCCGCGACACGAGCAAACATACGGCGGATTACGTGAAGCAACCCCCCGCGCAACAACACCCGATCAGACTAAACCCAATCAAAACGATAGTATTTGCCCTCATGGCCGGAATCATACCAGTCATACACTCCTTTGGCAATAGCCTGCGCGGAAATCCGGACTACTCTTCCGGCCGTGCAGCACAGCAGGCGAACAGTAAGGCGCCTGAAAGGATGATCGCGCCCCCGATAACCGTTGCCGAGTCCGGAAGCTCGCCGACCAGCAGGAAGCCCTGCAGGGTGGTGAGGAAGGGTGTTATGAACATATAGTTGGTCACGTAGGATGTGCGCTCCGCCTTCACGAAGGCCTTGGTCCACGTTATGTAGGCGATCGCGCTTGGGAAGACCCCGAGAAAGACCACGTATGAAATAAGGGCGAGGGAGGCGGTGCGTGCCTCTTCTATCGAGGCGGGAAGGAAGACTGCCAGCATCAGGCTTCCGGCGAATATGCCGTAGGTCGTCGCCTGCAGTGCGGAGTATCTCCTGGTGAGGAAGCGCTGAATCAGATTGTAGGCGCACAGAGAACCCGCCGCCGCCAGCAGCCAGAGGATGCCGCTGTTTATGGTGAACGCGCCGTCCTTCATCGTCAGGACCACTATCCCGACGAACTCCACTGCTATGGCCACCCACTGGATGCTCCTGAGCTTCTCGCCGAATACTAGTCGGGCGAAGAGCGCGGTCATCACCGGCGCCGTGGCCAGAATAACGCTGCTGGTGGAGACGTTCACCGTCTCGCACCCTTTGTTGAACGCTATCATATAGAAAGAAAAGCCCAGTGCGCCGGCTGCGACAAACCACTTGAGGTCCTCCCGCCGGGGCGGCTTGATCCCCGCGACAAGCGCAATCGGGATCAGGGTAAGCGACGCCACCAGGTAGCGGAGCGCCCCCAGTGAATACACGGAAAAGTGGCGAAGAGCGAGGCGGGTGGTCACGAAGGCCAGCGACCAGAAGAGGATGGTGATAATTGCATAAGGGTGAAAAGAGTCCCTGAACCTCGTAAGATCTCCCCCTTCCGGCAGCCGCCCGATCGGGCTGAAAAAAGACACGAACACCACCGGAGGCCGAATACAGAGCGGCCCTGGGCGGCGCGTAAAAAAGACGTAGCTTCGGTTACGCCAGCTTCTCTATCTCAAGTGCGTTGATGTATAGTTCGCCGCTGCCCAGCGAAGAGCGCACATCCCCGCGCACCCGCAGCAGCGTCCCCTCCTCAAGCTCCCTGAAAGACTCCTGAAGCACCGGATCGTAAACTCTGGCCAGCAGAAAATCTTTACGGACGCTTCCATCCGCCACCGGCGTCTCCTGACGCACGGAGAAGGACAGATACTTCTTCGGCTTGCCAGTAGCCGACGCATCGACCTTGATCAGATGGAGCGCCCCGGATACAGTCACAGCGTTTTCCGTCTTCATCGGACATCAACTTCCCTTCCAGAGATTATTGGGGCGTCACGCGAGCGCCCTCCCCTTCAAATTGTATTCGTATTGTACCACCTTCGCCCCCTCTATGTCCCCACCTGTCCACTCACCAAAATGTATTTTGCACTGTACACGAAAAAAGAGTACCTCTACCGGCACTCCCCTCTCTCCTCCTTCGGCCTGTGGACGTACACGCTGCACGGCGCCTGAGCCACGACCTTCGCCGCCACGCTGCCCAGGAAGAAGCGCTGCATCGGGCTGAGACCCCTGTGCCCGATCATGATGATATCCGCGTCCTCCTCCTCGGCGAAACGCACTATCTGGTCGTATACCCTAC
>JBAYOX010000211.1:0-3729 GCA_041678025.1 Aminobacteriaceae bacterium | reverse complement strand
CGTCGGCCTGCAACGTCAGGACCCACTTGGTTAGGAAGCCGTTCCACTGGCGCGCGCTCCTTGTTTCGTAGTGGACGAGGTAGAGCCCCAATTCGCCGCCTATCACGCGCGTGGCCGAGACCAGCATATCGTGCCCTAGTTTGGTGCTCTGGATCTCCTCGAAGATCTCCCTGAAATCCTCTAGGAGCTTCTTCACGTCGCTGGCGATGAAGGCGCTTTTACCAGTGCCCCCTTTGGCTGCCATGTTGTTCAGGGTTTTCACGAGACTGGAGTCGGTGGTGAAGCCCATCATGTAGGTCTTTATGTTCTTCGCCTTGGTGTTGGTCCCGTAGACGTACATGGTGGCCTTCCTCAGGTTATCGACATAGCTGGGGCAACTGCTACTAGATACGTAGGAGTCCGCTCCGTCCGTGAGGGCTATCAGGTAGTTGTCCTGGCACTCGTCGGTTATCACCCCCGGCGCGCGGAAGAACTGCAGCGCGGAGCCCTCCTCCGTGCTGTGGCCGGTCTTACTCTGATAGATCGAGTAGCAGAGAGGGGTTCCGCCGAACGCCTTGATGTCGTAGTATGTCCCGTCTCCGTCGAACCATCTCCTGAGGTTTTCTAGATGAACAGGGTCGGATGTCGACGCGATCTGTTCTCTTATACGGCCGGTCTCTTTACTCGTCATGTCCCAGTAGGTCTTCTGTTTCGTCCCTCCAGAGACCGGATTCCATCTGTAATAATTGCTCGCCGTGTTGCTCGAAAGCTTAAGGTTTTTACTATCGCTCTGATAATATGTCGCCAGCCCTATCTTCAGCCCCTTATAGATCTCCTCGTCGCGGAGAAGCCTGTGCATCACGTTCTTCAACGCGTACATCCGGCTGTCGTTCGGGTACTTGTAGTTGCTCTCTCCGCTCTTGGGCGCGGCATCTCCGGTCTCCATACTAGAATTCCACTGAGCGAAATAGTTTTTCTTTTGTTCTTCGGAGAGGCCAGTCAAGTAGCTGGTGGGTATATAGCGCAGAAGAGGATGGTAGTTATACTCGTCGCGCATATCGTTGTTGTTTTTGGAGGCACCTTTATCAATATCTCTTCCGAAATGCCTAGCCTCAATCTTGTTGTTCACGATGGCCGGCTTCGAGCCGTCACCGTATGTATAATTAGCCTCCTTTTCATCTTTCATGTAAAAGTTCATCGAGCCGCTCGTGTCCAGAAGCAT
Organism: Aminobacteriaceae bacterium; assembly: GCA_041678025.1. GTDB lineage: Bacteria > Synergistota > Synergistia > Synergistales > Aminobacteriaceae > JAAYLU01. Next base: position 2,528 of record JBAYOX010000211.1, on the reverse strand, counting down.
CAGCACGTTTGGCTCGGCGGCCCCCTTCTTCTGGAAGGGCTGAAGGTCGGCCTCGGAAGCGCACGTCGCAAGAAAGAAAGAAACAATAAGAAGGGCACCCCCAACTCTGCCCGCTCTCAACGCAACTCTGACAATCCTTCTCATCAAAATCTCCTCCTTCTGCAAGCGGCGTTCATCTGAGCAGTATCTCCGTTACTATCGTAAGCCCCTGCTCCACAGCCTTTTGGATGCCGTTGAGCGAGGCCGTGCACCTTATTACGTATGCCCCCATCTCCTGAGTAGAGGTGTTCCCCCCGGAGCTGTGGTCGTACTGCGAATCCGTGGTACGGACGAGCCTGTACTTCTCGAGAAGGGGCACGTCGGAGGACATCGGGCCGACGTCGTCTATGACATCGTAGACCACCGCGTCAACCTGTACATCGTTGATGGTCATCGTGCTGCTATAGACGAGCAGTTCGGAGACATCGCCGGTGATAAGCTTATTCCCGTAGTTAAGCCTCTTGGGGAGATCAGAGTGGGAAAGCAGCCAGCTCTTGCAGGCCTCAACCCCTGCGATCGCGGCGTTCATCCTCATCTCGTCCTCGACCTTCATGCGGTTGACCTCGGTCATGTTCTCCACAAGGTACATCGAGACGGCGACAAGGGCGCCTCCCACCAGGAGGACTATAAGAGCCATAGGAAGGGCCATGCCCCTGTTCTTTCTTCTCGGCATTATATTCAATTGCGTATCCTCCAGCTTCTGGAAACTACGGCGTGGCGATAGTGGTTGTCATGCCCCCAGAGTGCCTCGGCCTCCGCCGGCCATCCGTCTATGCCCGACTGAACTCCCGCGGTGCGTTTTATGCCCGCCCTGGCGAGGATGCGCACGGTAAGGACCCTGTCGCCCTCGGGGTCGAAGGTGCACCACATGCCCACGATGTTATTGACCACTGGCTGAGCTCCAGAGCCGTCGAGACGATCGATCTTGAGCTCTTCGCTCTGGACGAATATCTTCGCCGCCCGGACGTAGTGAAGCTCGTCGTGCGGGACTATCGTGTTGCTGCTGCTGCCCGAGTGCGAGCGAAGTGTCATAGTGGGGGGGGATGTGACAGTGCTCACATCGGTGACGGTGAAGGGATGCGGCGGCGTAGCCGCCGGGAAAGTCACCCAGTGCTTTATGGTCATGGGGTTGGCCGTGCCCGGCGAGAGAGTGAGCTGCTGCGAGTCGAACGTGCCGGAGAACTTCAGTGTCTGCTTGAACTTGGCGCTGCTTATCGGCTCGGACGTGTCGCTCATCACCCCGATGAAATTCTCGTCCCCCTCGATGATCCTTATGCCGCTTGGCAATGCGTAGACCACCCACAGAGCGGGGCTGGGATCCGAGACGTTGGACTGTCTGTCGACGGCGTTCAGCGCGGGCTGGATGAAGTAGTGGAAGTTTTTTGTGCTGGCAGAGGTTCCTGGAAAGAGAGTGGAAAGCCTTGCAGCAGCCGCCGTTCCCCAGCGGAAGCTGCTGTCCTTGAAGTCGTCGACCTTGACTGGGAGGCCGAGTCCCGCATTCACAATATAAGGCTGAATTGATGCCATGGCTATCATTCCGGTCTGCTTGGCCTCGGTGATGTCCTGATGGTAGTCATAATTCTCGAAGACGGAGAAGAAGAGCGAGAGGATCGATCCCATTATCATACCGATGATAACCATAGAGATCAGTAGCTCCGCCATGGTGAAAGCGCGTCTGCGTCTCATGATCACAACCCCTCCCCACGAGTGTTGTGAGAGAAGGCGCTCATGTCCCTTACGAGGGTGAGTGTGCTCTTTCCAGAGGTTCCAGCCCAATCGACGACGACCTCCGCCATTCCGGAATCTTTGGTGGACTGAACAAAATAGTCAGGGTAGTTGAGCGCAGCTCTTCGTGGCCTGGAGACTGTGGTGCTTGAATCGGCCTCAAGCTCCTCCAGCTCCATGGTGGCAATGAAGACGGCCTTCTCGCGGCTGTTGGACTGAAGCGCGAGCTTTGTGGCCATTATCGGAACGCCCGCGATGGCGAATATGGCCGTGGAGAGTATTATCAGGGCTATTAATGTCTCCACCAGGGAGTATGCCTCGCGCCCCGCCCGGCGGAGCTGGTTGACTCTGGTCCTCAGACTGTTCATGGCTCCTCCGTAATATGAATATCATAAAGACATATTATATAAAAAGGCGGCGGAGAAAAGAGCTATCTTTCCTTCGCCGCCACTGGTCTTGACACGCTCCCCTAAAGGGAGAATGGCTTATGTCAGGCCATTAACAAGCGGCCAATCAGACGGTAAAAGTGCCTTTCGAGCTGTGCAAGCGGTTAAATAAAACCCTCAGTTTAGCGCGCCTGGATGAATACGTCGTTGCCAGAACTGTATATATCCGAGGAATTCGCACTCCCATAGAGGCCGACTTCAGTGGCTCTATCTTCGAGTTTTTGCTGAACACCGGTCGACTTGTTCGTCGTGCTGCTGATCCACCAGTTGTCGAAGTAAGGGGATGTGCCGTTTGTTCCGGTTATATCATAGCTAGCG
>JBAYOX010000210.1:0-3750 GCA_041678025.1 Aminobacteriaceae bacterium | reverse complement strand
AGGGAGCAGTTTTCCTCCATGATAGCCCGCTTCCCGGAGGGGCAACTCTGCATTGAGGACAAGGGCAGGGTGGTCGCCGGTGCGTTGTCCCTGATCATCGACTACTCGCGCTACGGCGACAGGCACACCTACGGAGACGTGATAGGCGACGGAGATCTCAAAAACCATGACCCGGACGGCGACTATCTGTACGGCTTCGACATCTTCGTGTCACCTGACTACAGGGAGAAGAGGCTCGGACGACGCCTGTACGACGCACGCAAGGAGCTGTGCGAGACGCTTAACCTCAAGGGCATCATCATCGGCGGGCGCATCCCCGGTTACGCCGAGTGGGCTGGAAAGAAGTCGCCCCAGCAGTACATCCGCATGGTCTACAACCGCGAGGTGCTAGACCCGGTGCTGACCTTCCAGATGAGCAACGACTTTCACTATAAAAAAATCGTCGAGAACTACTGGCCTGAGGACATCAGTTCCAAAGGGTACGGCGTCATCCTTGAGTGGAACAACATCTACTACGAGGAGAGGCAAAGGCTCATCTCCAAAGTCAAGACCTACATGCGCCTCGGGGTGGTGCAGTGGCAGATGAGGAGCTTCGAGTCATTCGACGACTTTCAGCAGCAGGTAGAGTTCTTCGTCGACACACAGGCGGGTTACAACACCGACCTGATACTCTTCCCCGAGCTGTTCAACGCGCCGCTGCTTGCGCGCTTTGACCAGGAGGATCCGGCCGAGGCCATGCGCTCGCTGGCGGGCTACACATCCGACCTTCGCAGGAGCCTGGTGGAGATGGCCGTTGCGTACAATATAAACATAGTCTCGGGCAGCGTGCCGGAGCTGCGTAACAACCGCCTGTACAACGTCACCTACCTCTGTCGACGCGACGGCACGTGGGATCAGCAGTACAAGCTGCATATAACGCCGGACGAATACCGCTGCTGGGGGCTTCACGGAGGGAACGACCTAAGGGTCTTCCAGACGGATATAGGCAACGTCGGTATTCTTATCTGCTACGACGTCGAGTTTCCCGAGCTTGCCCGCTACCTTGCCATCAAGGGGATGGACCTGCTGCTTGTGCCGTTCTGGACGGACACGAAGAACGCATACCTCAGGGTGCGTCGCTGTGCTCAGGCGCGGGCCATTGAGAACGAGTGCTACGTTGCCATAGCGGGGAGCGTCGGCAACATTCCGAAGGTCGAGAATATGGATATCCAGTATGCGCAGTCCGCGATCTTCACCCCGTCGGACTTTGCCTTCCCTCACGATGCGGTCGCAGCCGAGGCCACTCCCAACACGGAGATGGCCCTCATCGCCGACCTGGACATGGAGCTTCTGAAGGAGCTTCGTCTGCAGGGCAGTGTGCGCAACCTGCACAGCAGGAGGACCGACCTGTACTGGATAGACTGGTTGCGAGGGGAGAGGGGCAGGCGGGAGGAGTAGCCGTAGGGGTGCGATCCCGGTTTGGCAGAAAGAGGAGGTAAACAGCCATGAACAGCGTCGAAAGACGGGCAAGCATCAAAGAGAGGCTTGCCGCCTCGGACGTTCCGCTGAAGGGGGCGGAGCTGGCCACTCTGTACTCGGTCAGCAGGCAGATAGTAGTGCAGGACATCGCGGTCCTGAGGGCAGAGGGAGCGGAGATAGTAGCCACGCCTCAGGGGTATCTGCTTCTATCGGGCAGGGCGCCCGGTACCCTGACCAAAACTCTCGTGTCGCGTCATACAGACTTCTCGACCATGGAGGACGAGCTGTATTTAATGGTCGAACACGGTGCCAGGGTGCTGAACGTCATAGTCGAGCACCCTCTTTACGGCGAGATCACTGGTAGCCTGATGATATTCACCAGGGACGACGTGGCCCGCTTCATGGAGAAGATGGCCGAGTGCGACGGTGAGCCGCTCTCGATGCTCACCGGGGGCGTGCATCTGCACACCCTGGAGGTCCCCGACGAGAGGACGTGGAGCTCGGTTATGGACGCCCTGAAGGAAAAGGGCTACTTGTTGGAAGACGAATAAAGGTGTATCCTTTGTCCAGTGTCAAGACAGAAGACAAAGGGTGGTGCAGGTTTTGGAGGATATAGCTTCAGAAAAGCGTAAAAACCCCTTCGGCATCCTTTTCAAGGGTTACCTTGTAAAGGTGTCGAACGGAATGGCGCTCGGACTCTTCTCTTCGCTGATTATCGGGCTGATACTGAAGCAGGCGGGACAGCTTCTCTCACTGCCGCTGGTCGAGCATCTGGGCAGGGTCGCCCAGCTCCTGATGGGGCCGGCGATCGGTGCCGGTGTTGCTCACTCCGTGGGCGCGTCTCCCCTAGGGTTCTTCTCGTCTATAATTACGGGAGCGATCGGCGCGGGGACCTTCTCATTCGAGGGGGGAGTTGCGACTGTTGCGGTCGGCGAGCCTGTGGGGGCGCTGGTGGCCTCACTCGCGGGCGCGGAGTTCTCGCGGCTTATATCGGGCAGGACCGGGGTTGACATAGTTCTCGTGCCTGCGGGTACCATCGTCATCGGTGGCCTTGCTGGGGTCTTCGCCGGGCCGCTGATCTCCAGCGGGCTGTACTGGCTGGGCAGCGTCGTCAATGCGGCCACTACCCTGCAGCCGATACCGATGGGCATCGTGGTCTCCGTGATAATGGGATTAGTCCTGACACTGCCCATAAGCAGCGCGGCCCTGGCCATCTCGCTCGGCCTGTCGGGCCTGGCGGCCGGCGCGTCCACAACGGGCTGTTGCTGCCAGATGATCGGGTTCGCAGTTGCGAGCTTCAGGGACAACGGTCTTGGAGGGTTGCTCTCCCAGGGGCTTGGGACCTCGATGATTCAGGTGCCCAATATAATTAAAAACCCGTGGATATGGCTTCCCCCTACACTGGCCTCGGCGGTTCTGGGGCCTGTGTCGACTGTGATCTTCGGAATGGAGAACAACAGCGTTGGAGCCGGGATGGGGACCAGCGGGCTGGTGGGTCAGCTGTCCACCCTCGGTGTGATGGGGCAGGCCGCGTGGCCGGGAATCGCCCTGCTGCACTTCGTCCTTCCAGCCGTCCTTTCGCTTCTATTTACTGAGACACTCAGAAGGTCGGGGCGGATAAAGCCGGGAGATATGAAACTATAAGGGCCAGGTTATGCCAAGCGCCATACGGGCGACCTCGAAGTAGAACAGCAGTCCGAGTATATCGACCACCGTGGTGATGAGGGGCCCGGACATTATCGCCGGGTCCGTTCCTATTTTTTTGGCCGCGAACGGCAGCATGCCGCCCACCAGGTTTCCCATTATCACCACGCCTATTATCGAAACTGCCACCGTAAGGGCCACTCCCGGCCCGGCGCCCATGTACCACGCCCTCGCATACGCCATCACTGCCAGCACCACTCCCAGCACTATCCCGGAGAGTATCTCTTTTTTCGCGACGCGCTTTGCGTCTGTCGGCAGGATCTCGCCGAGCGTCAGTCCGCGTACCACCAGCGTTGAGGCCTGAGTGCCGGAGTTCCCTCCGGTGCCTATCAGCATCGGGATGAAGAAGGCCAGTGCCACCACGCTCTCCAGGGCGAAGGAGTACCTCTGAAGCACGAAGGTGGAGAAGAGCTGGGTAACTATGCAGATCAGAAGCCAGTTGAGCCTTCTGCGCGACAGGGTCAGCACACTCGCGTCGATGTACCCCTCCTCGACCGGGACGATGCCGGCCATTCGCTCGAAGTCCTCCGTGGTCTCATCGTGGATGACGTCTATGATGTCGTCGAATGTCAGTATCCCGACTAGCCT
>JBAYOX010000209.1:0-3813 GCA_041678025.1 Aminobacteriaceae bacterium | reverse complement strand
TGCGGAGCTTGCGTTCCATCATACTCCAAACAGGGTGCAGGAGTATAACAGGGCGCCCTACTTCGTCGCACATCTGCTGTTCAACGAGCTTCTGCCCAAGTACGGGCCTGATCTTGTCTACTCGGGCGGGATGGAGATACATACGACTCTCGACCTGAGGATGCAGGAGGCGGCGGAGAACGCGATGACCGGGCTGAAGAGCCAGGGGGCGATAGTGGGGATGAATCCGGAGACGGGCGAAGTGTTGGCCCTTGTCGGCGGGCACGATTTCGAAAAGAGCAAGTTCAACCGGGCTACTCAGGCCTACAGACAGCCGGGTTCTGGTTTCAAGCCCATTGTTTATGCGGCGGCCTTCGAATCCGGGCTTTTGCCGACGGATCATTTTCTGGATATGAAGATCGAGTACGAGAAGAAGGGGCCGAATCAGACTTTATGGGCGCCGGGCAACTACGAGGGTAAGTACAACGGCGAGGTTACGCTTCAGTACGCCCTCATTCGTTCGCTGAATACTGTAGCAGTACGTCTTATCGACTATCTGGGCGCAGGACCCGTGGTGGCGCTGGCGAGGAGCATGGGGGTGGTTACTCCTCATCTTCCCGAGGACCTGTCGCTTGCTCTGGGCTCAGCAAGCGTGACACCGCTTGAGATGGCGGCGGCCTTCTCCGTCTTCGCAAACAACGGTATGGCGGTTGATCCTCTGATGATACGCGAGATTCGCTCCTCGAACGGGGATCTGCTGGAGTCACGAAGGCCGTTTATTAGGGAGGCGATGCCGCCCGAGATCGCCATCACGGTGCGATCCGCACTAATCGACGCGGTCAGGGCCGGCACGGGCAGAAAGGCACTCCTGTCCGACAGGGAGACTTTCGGAAAGACCGGTACGACTAACGATCACACGGATGCGTGGTTTCTGGGCGGGGTGCCCGGGCTTGTGGCGGTCGTTTACGCCGGGAACGACGATCACTCTCCACTCGGGAAGCGCGGAGTCACCGGAGGAGATGTCGCAGCGCCCGTCTGGAACGCGTTCGTAAGCGAGGCGGTCAAGAGCGTCGATCTGCCGAAGCAGTTCGTTATCCCTCCGGATGCGGATGTCGAGCCGGTGTACTTCTGCAGGACCACAGGTTTTCGGGCGGTGAAGGGGTGTTCGGCAACGACCGTGTATATGAGAAAGGACGCCGCGCCTCAGACGCCCTGCCCGATACATGGAGGCGATGTGTACGAGAGCGCGATGGATCCGAACGCTCCGAGGCTTATACTGGTGCATGACGATGCCGCTCTTTACGCCTCCGGCGGATACGCCACCGTCTATCACGATATGCAGCCGGTGGCGGTCTCCGAGCCAAGGGAGAGGCAGGAGGTCGTGGTGCCTGACTCGAACTATATCTATAAGGACCCGAACCCGGCTGTTACGGTCGAGGACAGGTACCAGGAGCTTCTGAAACAGTACGGGATTTCCAACTAAGCGGGCGTTCGCCAGGATATAAATATAGCGGGGGAGAGCGTTTGGCTCTCCCCCGCTGCCTGTTTCTGCGTTATTTATTCGAGCTTGCCGAGCGCGGCGTGAGCTGCGGAGATGCGCGCTACTGGGATTCTGAAGGGTGAACAGCTCACGTAGTTGAGCCCCACGCTGTGGCAGAAGGCTATGCTGTCGGGGTCGCCTCCGTGCTCTCCGCAGATTCCTATGGAGAGGTTCGGGCTTTGCGATCTGCCCTTGGAGACGGCTATTTTCATGAGCTCGCCCACGCCCTCCCTGTCCAGGACGTGGAAGGGGTTGACCGGGAGTATGCCAAGCTCCTCGTAATGGCCGAGGAACTTGCCCTCCGCGTCGTCGCGTGAGAAGCCGAAGGCGGTCTGGGTCAGGTCGTTGGTGCCGAAGCTGAAGAACTCGGCGTGCTCGGCTATCTTGTCGGCTATGAAGGCGGCGCGGGGAATCTCTATCATCGTGCCTACGAGGTAGGAGAATTCCACGCCGGACTTTTGCATGTACTCCTTCGCGATGCCGTCGATCTGGTTACGGAAGAATTCCATCTCGTTCTTGACACCTACGAGCGGGACCATGATCTCGGGATGAACGTCGACTCCCTCCTTTACAAGGTCTATGACCGCCTCGAAGATGGCGCTCGCCTGCATCGCGCTGATCTCGGGGTGGACGATGCCGAGGCGGCAGCCTCTGAAGCCGAGCATGGGGTTCGACTCTTTGAGGGCCTCTACCTTTACCATGGAGTTCCTGACTCTGGACGCCTCTGGGGAGTCTCCTCTGCCGGAGGCCACGAGCGCCTGGAGTTCTTCTTCGAGGTCGTGCACTTTGGGCATGAACTCGTGCAGTGGCGGGTCAAGCAGGCGGAAGATGACAGGAAGACCGTGCATCTCCTTCAGTATGCCGTAGAAGTCCTCCTTCTGCATTACCTTCAGCTCCTGAAGGGCAGCGGCCCGCTCCTCGGCGGTGTCGGCGATTATCAGGCGCTGCATTACCGGTATTCTGTCGGCGGCCATGAACATGTGCTCCGTCCTGCAGAGGCCGATTCCCTTTGCGCCGAAGCCGCGCGCGCGGCGGGCGTCCCCGGGAGTGTCCCCGTTCGCCCAGACCTGCAGCCTGGAGACCTCGTCCGCCCACTCAAGGAGTCTCTCGAAGTCCTTGGTGAAAGAGGCCTCTATCAGGGGGGCCTCTCCGACGAGGACCCTTCCGCTGCTTCCGTCTATGGTGAGGTACTCCCCCTTGTTGATGACTGTATCTCCGGCTTTGATGATCTCGCTCTTCAGGTCGATGAGCAGCTCTTCGCAGCCGCTGACGCACGGTTTTCCAAGCCCTCTGGCGACAACTGCCGCGTGACTGGTCATTCCTCCCCTGCTGGTGACTATGGCCTCGGCGGCAAATAGGCCGTGTATGTCGTCAGGGCACGTCTCCGGCCTGGCGAGAATGACCTTGTTGCCCGCCTTGGCCTGTTCCACCGCCTCGTCGGCGTCGAATACCACTATGCCGACTCCCGCGCCGGGCGAGGCCGGGAGGCCTTTGGCGAGCTGCTTTACCTCAGCCTTGGGATCGACCTGACGGTGCAAAAGCATCTCCACCTGTGCGGGAGTTACCCTTGAGACAGCGGTCTTCTTGTCGATCAGCCCCTCATCAAGCATGTCGATGGCGATCTTGACCGCCGCGCCAGCGGAGCGCTTTCCGCTTCGGGTCTGGAGTATGTATAGTTTCCCACGTTCGATGGTGAACTCTATATCCTGCATCTCTTTGTAGGAGGTCTCAAGGTCGGTCGTTATCTTGAAAAGCTGCGCGTAGATCTCCGGCATTACGTCCTTCATGCGCGCGATGGGCAGGGGCGTGCGAATTCCAGCTACGACGTCCTCCCCCTGTGCGTTGATCAGGAACTCTCCGTAGAGCTCCTTGGCACCGTCGGAGGGGTTGCGGGTGAAGCAGACGCCTGTGCCGCAGTCGTCCCCCAGGTTGCCGTAGACCATCGACTGGATGTTCACAGCCGTTCCCAGTGTGTCGGGGATGCTGTGCAGCTTGCGGTATGTGACAGCGCGAGGGTTGCCCCAGCTTTTGAATACGGCGAGTATGGCGTGCTTGAGCTGTTCGCCGGGATCCGAGGGGAAGGGTGTGCCGGTCTTCTCCTCGAATATCTTCTTGAACTGTCTGGCGACACCCTCAAGCTCCTTCTCGGGTATCTCGTTGTCAAACTGCACAGAGAGGCTCTTCTTTGTCCTGGTGAGCACCTCCTCGAAGTGCTCGCCTTCGACGCCGTGGACGACGTTGCCGTACATCTGGATGAAGCGGCGGTAGCTGTCGTAGGCGAAGCGGCGATCGTT
>JBAYOX010000208.1:0-3827 GCA_041678025.1 Aminobacteriaceae bacterium | reverse complement strand
TTATATGACCGCCCCCAAGCTGAATCTCACGGCGAACATCAGAAACCTCAATCTGCCGAAGCTCGCATCATCCTTTCCGCAGCTGAAGGAGCTTGCGCTGCAGGGAGGCGCTCATGTAGACGTCTCGGTAAAGGGAACGCCCGCCTCCCCCGATCTGTCCGTTAAGGTATGGAGCGAGAAGATATCCGTGATGAAGGAGCTTCTTGAGTCACCATCGGCTACACTTGCCTTTAAGGGGGACAGGATCACAGTATCGAACGCCGTGGCCAAGTGGCGAGGGGCGGCGCTGAGTGCATCTGGGAGCGTAGATGGCGGGGAGAGGCTCGACATCACCGCCGTGCTGGAGGAGCTGCAGCCTGGCGCGCTTGCGCCGTTCTACCCCGATATCGCAGAGTATGGGATAAAGGGGGCCGTCACGGCAAAGGCGGTGGTCTCTGGAAGCGCAAAGGCGCCGAAAATCGCCCTGACTCTCTCCTCGGGAAGCCTTGGCGTCAAGGGCGTGACCCTGAAGGGACTGATGGCCGCCACGACGCTTGCGGGCGACCTGAAGGCGCTCGACAGGGCGGACCTCGACCTGGATGTATCTGCCTCCGCGGCGACGGCGGGCGGCATGGGATTCTCGGACCTGGCGCTTAAGGTGAAGAAGGCCGGCACCAGTGTGAGCATCCAGTCCGCCTCGGCGAAAAGCGGGGCAGGCTCACTCTCCGCATCCGGCTCCGTAGCCCTGCCCGCAAAGGCGGGTGATAAGGGAGGTCTAGATCTTACTGTGACGATCTCAAAGGCGGATCTCGCCGCGCTTTCATCCGTCGGAGGGTTGGGAGTCCCTCTGGCAGGGGTGCTTGACGGGTCGGCGACGCTAAAGGGGGCAACGGACTCTCCGTCGATAACGGTGAAGGCTACCTCGCCTAAAATCTCGGTCGCAGGCATGACGGCCACGGAGCTCTCGCTAGCCCTATCGGGGAGCGCGAGCAGGTTGAGCATAGACGACTTCAAGGCCGGGTTCGGCGGAGGGAGGCTGTCCGCCAAGGGGAGCGTGGCGATGGGGGACGCGCCGGACGTCACGCTCGATCTGTCCGGCGACGGCCTCGATCTCGCCGCTCTGGTCTCGGGAATGCCGGACGCGAAGGAGCTTGGCATAGGCGGGAAGGTCAGCGTCTCGTTCAATGGGCGCTTTGCCGGGGCAGCAGGCAAGGGGCAGGGGGCAATCACATCTCCGGCCTTCTCGGTGATGGGGTTAAAGGGCGCCAACCTCTCCTACCCGATAGCGCTCGACGGCGACTCCCTGTCCTCCAAGGGGGCCTCGCTCTCCTTCTACGGTGGGACGGTGAAAGGAGGAGGGGCGCTCGATATAAAGACGATGAAGTTCTCCCACTCGCTTGAGCTTGCCGGGGTCGACGTGAACGGCGTAGCGCAGGACTTCACGGGTGGGATGGAGGGAAAGATCGGCGGCCTTGCAAGCGGCTCTGTCAGCATATCCGGCGGGCTTGATCCGAAGCTCTCCTACTCGGGCAAAGGAACGTTGACCATAGGCGAGGGATCGATAACCGGCTTCAAGGGGGTGCAGGTCCTTACAGCTCTATACAGGAGCGGCGTCAGATACTCCGGAGTCTCCATCCCCTTCAGGCTGGAGACGGGGCGCTTCATCCTCGAGAAGGGGGCGAAGGCTACCGCTCCTCAGGGCGACCCTCTGTACAGGTTCCTGACCGCCGATGGCCCTGTCGGTCCAAACAAGGCGCTTGCGCTGCAGTGCGCGGGCAACGTAAACCTGCAGGTGCTCAACGCCCTTACCGGGGGCGCGCTAGGCGGCCTCACCGCCTCGTCGCTTGAGGACGCCCTGAGGGGCGTGCTCGGCGGCCTGCAGAGCGGCATGGAGAAGGCCGACTTCCGGGACATCTCCTTTACTCTGGGTGGCACGACCGATAAGCCGGGCTTCTCGAACCTGAAGATCGCGGCAGCCGCAGGAGGGGCTCAGCCTCTTCAGCCTGCTCCGGCAGAGCAGCCCATCGCCCCGGTGGAGGAGCCGAAGAAGATAGAGCAGATACTGCTTGAGCAGATCGTGAAGCCCGAGCCAAAGCCTGAGCAGCCGCAAGAGCAGCAGCCCGTTCCGGCTCCTGAGCCGGAGAAGAGGCCGGAGGATATAATAAAGGACAAGATCCTGGATTCGATATTCAAATAGCGGCGGTGAAAAAGAGAGGAGGCATCCGCCTCCTCTCTTTTAATCAAAATCAGCTGAGATTGGACCAGTAGAATGGGCCTTTAGGCTGTTCCATAGCCTTTCTGAGCTGCATCTTCGGCATGCCGACTATGACGATGCCGGAGTTCTTGTCGAGGGTGTAATGCTCCGCGTCATGCTCCGGGTCGAAGCCTATCTCCGTGTTCGGGGGGATGATGTTGTGGCTGTCGACAATCACCTTGTGCAGCCTGCTGTTCTCTCCTATCACAACTCCCTCGCCGATTATCGACTGTTCCACCGACGCGCCCGGCATCACGGCGCTGTTTCTAGACAGCACGGATGACTCCACACGCGCCGCCAGAACTCGGCTGCCCTCGGCGGCCAGGGTGCTCTGAACGTGGCATGAGCGCCCGTCCACCGGGCAGACATAAGAGGGGGGGTCAGCGTAAGAGACGGTTCTGACTGGCCACTGGGGGTTGTAGAAGGTCATCTCCGAGTTGAAGTCGAGCAGCTCCATGTGGGCCTCCCAGTAAGTCTTTATCGTCCCCACGTCGCGCCAGTAGGGCTTGTCCTCCCTCCAGGATACACCGAGTCGTCCTGGGAGGACGTTTCTGGAGAAGTCGTAGGCGAAGACGCGCGCGCCGGGCACCAGCTTCGGTATTATGTCGCGTCCGAAGTCGTGGCTTGTCGGCTGGTGAGCGTCTTCTATCAGGGACTCCTCCAGTATCTCGCGCTCGAAGATGTAGTTGCCCATCGAAACGTAAGAGAAGCCGGGGTTGCCCGGTATCTCCGGCGGGAACTCCGGTTTCTCGATGAATCCGGTTATTCTTCCTGTTTCGTCCGTCTGAATGCAGCCGAAGGCCGAGGCCTCCGAAGAGGGAACCACGTTTGCGGCTACTGTGACGTCCGCCTGTTTGTCGAGATGGTACTCGATCATCTGGTCGACGTCCATCTTGTAGACGTGGTCAGCCGCGAATATGCATATCCGGTCCGCGTCGAAGAGGGTTATGAGATGCAGGTTCTGATAGACGGCGTCCGCAGTCCCCTGGAACCAGTGCTCGCCGCGCCACATCTGTGCGGGGACTAGGGTTATGAAGTAGTCGCGCCCCCTGAGGGCCCCGCCGAACTGCCACCCTCTCTCAATATGTTCGTTCAGCGACTGGCTCTTGAACTGAACAAGCACATAGATGGCGAAGACGCCGCTGTTTACGAGGTTTGAAAGAGCGAAATCCACAATTCGGTATTTGGCTGCAAAGTGCACGGCCGGCTTCGCCCTGTACTTCGTCAGCGGCATCAGGCGCTCGCCCTTCCCCCCGGCCAGCACCATTCCCAGTATTCGACCGTACTTTCCGGACTGCATGGCTTTTCCCTCCTCTTTGAGATGATGTCGCAAATCGTGAAGGCTGCCCTAACCCGGCAGGAGCGAGCGGTACAGATCCGCGTAAAGCGGTGCGGATTTATCCCAGGAGTAGTCCGAGCCCATCCCCTCCCTCTGTAATGCCCGATAACCCTTCGGGTCATCGTGAAACAGGTGAAGCGCTTTATCCACAGCCGACAGAAGTGCACCGGTTGAGTAGTCTAAGAACACAAAGCCGTTGCCTCCCGGTGAGGCATGTTCAAAGACTGTATCGGCGAGCCCTCCCACAGAGCGGAC
>JBAYOX010000207.1:0-3853 GCA_041678025.1 Aminobacteriaceae bacterium | reverse complement strand
TCCGCAACCTTTTTTGTTATACCCCTGCCAGCGGCCGCGTTTTCGCAGTTGGCTACGACAAAGTCGAAGCCTCCCTCACGCTCGGACAACCGCGGCAGTATCTCCGCCACAACCTTCCTACCAGGGCTCCCCATTATGTCACCTATGAAGAGAATTTTCATATCGCTACTTTGCGTACTCTGTGGCACGGGTCTCCTTCGTCGCCGTGACCTTGATCTGTCCCGGGTACTTCAGCTCCTCCTCGATCTTCCGCGCCACGTCGAATGCTATCTTGTGAACTATCGCGTCATCAGAGATGTTTGGGCTTACCACCACCCGAATCTCACGTCCTGCCTGGATCGCGTACGCCTTGCTGACCCCGTTGAACGTCTTGGCGAGCTCTTCCAGCTTCTCAAGCCTCTTGACGTACGCGTCGAGACTCTCCCGCCGCGCTCCCGGACGGGATGCGCTCACCGCGTCGGCGGCGGCCACTATCACGTCGTAGACGCTTTGGGCCTCCTGGTCCTCGTGGTGCGCCGCTATGGCGTTCACCACCTCCGGGCTCTCGTTGAACCTCTTGGCGAGGTCGGCACCGATCAGGGCATGCGGCCCCTCTATCTTGTGGTCCACCGCCTTGCCGAGGTCGTGCAACAGACCGGCCCGGCGCGCGATTTCCTCGTCTATTCCAAGCTCTGCCGCTATCATCCCGGATAGGTATGCCACCTCCAGGCTGTGCTGGAGGGCGTTCTGCCCATAGCTGAAGCGGAACTTGAGCTGTCCGAGAGTGTTAACCAGCTCCGGGTGCATATTCTTCACGCCGGTATCGAGAAGGGCTCCCTCTCCGGCCTCCACTATCTGCGCCTCGACATCGCGGGTCGCCTTTTCGATCAGCTCTTCGATACGTGCAGGATGTATCCTTCCGTCGACCACCAGACGCTCCAGCGCAAGCCTTGCTATCTCACGCCTTACAGGATCAAAGCTGCTGATCGTTACCGCCTCGGGGGTGTCGTCCACAATCAGGTCAACGCCCGCGATGGTCTCGAACGTACGGATGTTCCGGCCCTCTCTGCCGATTATTCGACCCTTCATCTCATCCGTCGGCAGGTGAACCACGCTGACGGCCGCTTCGGACGTGTGCTCCACGGCGCAGCGCTGAACCGCTGTTACTATTATCTCGCGGGCCTTTCTGTCGGCCTCTCTCTTCGACTTCTCCTCGAGCTCCTTCAGACGAAGCCCAAGGATGTGCTGCGCCTCATCCTCCGTCCTTCGAAGGAGAAGGGCCCTCGCCTCGTCGGAGGTCATCTTTGCGATCTCCTCAAGGCGCTCCAGCTGTCTCTTCTTTATCCCGTCGACCTCGATCATCCTGGAGTCGAGATCCTCCTGCTTCGCCTTCAGCTCATCCTCACGATGCGCTACACGGTCGAGCTTGCGGTCAAGGTTCTCTTCCTTCTGCTCAAGCCGTCGCTCCGCGCGCTGAAGCTCCGAACGGCGTTCCTTGCCCTCGCGCTCTACCTCCTGGCGAAGCCTGAACGCCTCCTCCTTGGCCTCGGTGAGCTTCTCCCGCTTCGCCTGCTCTGCGGCAATTGACGCCTCTCTCAATATCGCCTGGGCCTGAAGCTTGGCGTTGACGATATTTTTGGTTCCGAAGGATTTGGAGAATGCGAATCCTCCCCCGGCCCCAGCCGCAATACCAAGTATAAACGCTAATATTACGTTGAAAAGATTCATTGCGTTATTATCACTCCTCAATTTTATTTTCAAGGTGCCTTATGGTTCGAAGGACATGGGGGGCACTCTCCTCCATGCCGATTATATTGTACAGTCGATAATCATCACTAACAAGTCCCGTTAACTGCTTTTCTGCAAGCGGAGGCGGAAAAGCCGCGCCGGATGAGCCTGCCCTCGATTTTGGCGCGCTCCATTCCGAGGCTACGCCACTCCGTTGCCAGAGATAGCGCCCGCTCCACCTCGTCCACTTCCTCGAGGGCCCGTTCTATCAGGTCGCGCGCTACTCCCCTTGCGGAAAGCTCGTCTCGAAGCCTTCGAGGGCCCCATTCCGGGTGGGAATCGACGAACAGAAGGGCGTAGGCGGCATCGTCAATGTAACCCGTCTCCTCGAACTTCTCAACCAAAGCTTCGGCGGCGTCCGTTGCAACGCCTCTTTCACGCAGCTTTCTTATCGCTGTGGCCCTTGTCAGAGGAGCTCGGGAGAGGACAAATAGCAGGTATGCCTCGGGCGACCCCTTCATTCTGGCAGCGCCCACGTCAGGCCGTCTCGACAAGGTTCAGCGACCTCCCCAACACGTGGTTTACCCTCTGGGCGAGCAGGGGATAGCGCTCCAGAGTTCGGTCCCCCTCCACCAGGGAGAAGGCCTCCTCTCGCGCTAGCAGCAGTATCTTCTGATCCTTTCTCAGGTCCGCGATTCGAAAATCGGTGACACCGGACTGGCGTACTCCGCATACCTCTCCTGGTCCCCGAAGGCCGAGGTCGGCCTCGGCGATAGCGAAACCGTCCCCTGTCGAGCTGAACGCCTCGATCCTCTGCCTGCTATCCGGGGAGGATGGGGAGCATATCAGGATGCAGTGCCCCTCCCTCTCCCCTCTGCCGACTCGCCCTCTCAACTGGTGAAGCTGCGAAAGGCCGAAGCGGACAGCGTCTTCTATCACCATCACCGTGGCCTCAGGCACGTCCACTCCGACCTCCACCACAGTCGTCGCCACCAAAAGCGAGGACACACCATCTCTGAAGTCATTCATGGCGCGATCCTTCTCCTCCGTCCCTAGCCTGCCGTGGATGAGGCCGACACCATAGGCCGATAACTCCTCTGACAGCTGACCGTACCGCTCGGTCGCGGCAGCGAGATCAGAATCGCTCTCCTCTATGAGGGGGCAAATCCAGTATGCCCTCTCCCCTGCGTCGAAGCGTTTCTTCAGAAAGCTTATCACTGTCGACAGGCGGCTTGGAGGGACCACTCTCGTCACAATG
Source organism: Aminobacteriaceae bacterium (assembly GCA_041678025.1). Classification (GTDB taxonomy): domain Bacteria; phylum Synergistota; class Synergistia; order Synergistales; family Aminobacteriaceae; genus JAAYLU01. Next base: position 888 of record JBAYOX010000207.1, on the reverse strand, counting down.
CCCTTTCGGCCTGGGGGCATGTCCGGAATTCTGGAGACCGAGAGGTCACCGTAGACTGTAAGTGTCAGGGTCCTTGGAATGGGCGTTGCGGTCATGACCAGAACGTGGGGGGACTCCCCCTTGGTTCGGAAGGTGTGCTTCTGAAGGACGCCAAAACGGTGCTGTTCGTCGATAATCGCCAGCCCGAGCTTTGCGAAGGAGACGCCCTCCGAGAGCAGGGCGTGGGTGCCGATGGCCACGGCTATCTCGCCCGACTCCAGGCGAGAGTGTATATCTTTTTTTTCCTTTGCGCTCATGGCCCCGGTGAGCAGCGAGCAGGCTATCCCAAGGCTCTCGAAGACCGAGGAGAGGCTGAGATAGTGCTGGCGTGCTAGTATCTCCGTCGGTGCCAGCAACGCCCCCTGACAGCCTCCGTCGATAGCGGCCAGCAACGCAATAAGAGCGACGACAGTCTTTCCGGAGCCTACATCACCCTGTAGCAGACGGTGCATCGGTACCGTGCCCGCCAGGTCCGAGAGAATCTCCCCCACCGCCCCTCTCTGACCCGGAGTCAATGAGAAGGGCATCAGCCTCTCGGTGTACTCCGACACATACCGGCCGCTCACCAGAGAGGGGGCCCGTTCGGCGCGGCCCCGGCTTCTGATCCTGCGCAAGGCCAGCCCTGTCTGAAGCAGGAAGAACTCGTCGAAGACGAGACGTCTCCTGGCCTCCTTCCATGCCTCTCTGGACGTTGGGTAGTGCATCTCCATCATGCAGGCCGTCAGGTCTTTTAAGGAGTGGCGCTCTTTCAGGGAATCGGGAAGGAAGTCGTTCAGAAGGGGGAGGTATATATCGAGGGCGTTTCGGACGATGCGGCGCAGAGTCTTCTGGTGGAGTCCGGCCGTCGTC
>JBAYOX010000206.1:0-3856 GCA_041678025.1 Aminobacteriaceae bacterium | reverse complement strand
GTTCGATTTTTCCGCCGCTGTCTCCAACGACCCTCAACTGCTCTCCGGGAGGGTGAATGTGACGCCGCATGCTCGGATGATCGCCCTGGTCGAGGACGCCGCCTCGAAAAAGGGCCTCAAATGGTACTCGATAGCTATTTTAAGCCTCTCTCCCTTCCTCACCCGTTATGTCCTTCCACTGGCGCAGGGGGTGAGAAGCGATTTCTTCGTGATCGACGCGGAGGGCACGGTGGTTGAACACAAGGATGGCTTCTTCATAGGAAAGAACGCCGGGTATCTAAGGGAGGAGGAGGGGCGTCCTCTCCGGACTGCCTGGGAAGTGGCAAGGGAGTCCTACTCCGGGATGGAAAACCTGGAATCTAGCACGCTTGACCTCGTAGAGCCGGTACGTTGGAGTCTAACATGGAACTCGGTCAGGGTAGGGACGAACAGGTTCTTCATCGGCTCCTACGTCCCGGAGGAGGAGATCAACCCCGTGCTGACGGAGCTGAGAACGCAGAGATATGTACTCGGCGGAGGGGTATTTCTGCTTCTGCTTCTGGGGTCGTTGGTGTACGTGAGAATAATGTCGTCATCCGCTGCGAGACGAGGCGAGCAAGCCCTTCAAACCATTTTCGGCGGAATAAAAACAGGGGTGGCGGTCCTTGACAGAGCAGGTGCCATCCTCTTCGGCAACGAAACACTCGAGAGAATGACGGGACGCACGCATGATCAGTTGAGGAGGCGCACAATCTTTGACCTGGCCTCTCCATCGACACAGGAGCAGAAAGAGGCGCTGCACGCCGCGATTGGAGAGGGTAGTGACTCACTCGATTTAGAGCTCCTTCTCTCCGTTAACGAGGCGGATTCTCCCACAAACGCGAGCTTCTGGGCCTCGGTCGCGCTGAGTCCTGTCGAGACAGACGCGGGAAGGGGGCGAATGCTGGCTACCGTGACCGATATAACCGGTTACAAACGGGCTGAGCATCATCTTGTGCGTAGGGTCGACGATCTGGAGGTCGCGGGGAAGGAGCTGTCTCAGCTTGTGGCGGGGCAGGCCGCCTTCCTGAAGATGTTCGCGCGATTTGCCGAGTGCGAGTCAGTTGAGGATCTTTTTCAGGTTTTGTCGGAGCATTTGGCTCCCGTCATGCCATTCAGAGGTTTGACCCTGTATATCAGGAGATCGCGTGATGCGTCGTCATACGAGGTTATTGATACGATGGGAGACGTTGTCGAGGTCGACCAGAAAGATTTTTTGGGGAAAAGGAAGGGCGTGCTTGGCAGGGTGGCGGAGACCGGCAAGCCGTATCTGATGGGAGACGCTTCTATCGACCCTTACTTCATCCCCCACTCTCCCGAAGTGCGCTCCGCCGTGTACGCTCCCATACTGCACAAGTCGTTCCTTTGGGGAGCAGTTATTCTGGACAGTGAGAAGAAGCACGCGTTCGGAGTTCGCGAGAGGGACCTTCTCAGCATAGTCTCCTCTTATCTGGCGCTTAATCTGGAGGAGAGCTCCGCCAGACAGGAGCTGGGTCGGAAGGCCATGCAGCTGCGGTTCCTGCACAGGGTCATACAGAAGATCGCGACGGAGAGGAACAACGAAGAGCTGGCCAGGCGGATCGTGGACGTCCTCTTCGATGAGCTGGGGTTCCCGGGGGCGGGTTTCTACACGCCGCCCGGAAATGGGGGGAGCGCCCCCTTCCTGCTCGCCGGACGCTCCTCCAGGGAGAGCGACAACGACTCCCCGAACTGCGACCTGGAGGCGGGGGCAGCGATGAGGAGCCGCACATACGTGGAACGACGGGAGGATGGGAAGGTTTTTGTGCTGGCCATTCCCATAGCCTTTGAGGGCGAGGTATTCGGAGCGCTTGCCGCAAGGCATGAAAAGGGCTTCTCCGAGTCGGTGCACGAGCTACTGGAGATCACCGCGGAGCACATGACTACCTTCTGGGCGCTGAACAACCTGACCGCGGTGTGTCGTCACGAGGCGCTTGTCGATCCGCTGACTCAGGTCTGGAACAGGCGTTATATAATGCAGCGTCTTGACGAGGAGAACTCGCGCATCAGCAGAAACAGAGGTAAGGGCGCGGTCGTTCTGGTCGACCTTGGCGACTTCAAGAAAATCAACGACAGGTACGGGCATATGACGGGGGACGAGGTGCTTAGAAAGACCTCCGCCACCATGAGCAAGAAACTGCGTGACTACGACATGATCGGCCGATACGGTGGCGACGAGTTCCTTATCTACCTGCCCGACCTCTCCCGCCCGGAGGCGGAATCCGTTATGTTCCGGATGGAGGAGATGGTCGCAGAACAGGCAGTGGACGGTTATGACGGCAAGGTCATCCTCGATTACGGCATAGCCGTCTGTCCGGGAGACGGGCCTAACCTTACGGACGCCATCAGGATAGCCGACGAGAGAATGTACAGGAACAAAGAGAGAAGAAAGGCAGGTAATAAAGGCTGAGCCAGTTTTTCCGGGAGGGTGACAGCTCTTGCAGCAGATGATAAAACAAAAGATCCTGGTCGCAGAGGACTCTCCCGGCCAACGTCTGATGATCACCCGTCAGCTGGAGAAATGGGAGTACGAGGTCATTGAGGCTTCCGACGGAGCTCAGGCCCTGACCCTGTTCAAGAGGGAGATCCCCGCGATAGTAGTTACGGACCTGGATATGCCCGTAATGGACGGAATAAAGCTGATAGAGCATATTCGAGCGCACGAGGTATCCCGGACTTATATCATAGTCCTCAGCGCATCCGGTGAGAAGTCAACTGTGGTCTCCGCCCTTGCCCTGGGCGCCGACGACTATCTTGTGAAGCCATACCACCCGGAGGAGCTACATGTGAGGCTCTCAGGCGCGGAGAGGGTGTTGCGCCTTCAGAACCAGGAGCTTCTCATCTTCACCATGGCCCAACTGGTCGATATACGCAGCTCCGAGACGGGCGCACATCTGGAGAGGGTGCAGTTCTTCTGCAGGCGCCTCGCGGAGGAGCTTGCAAGTGGGGGCGACCGTCGGGTCACGCTCTCTTGGATCTCGTCTCTGGTGTCCATGTCGCCCCTTCACGACATCGGGAAGATAGGCATCCCCGACGCCATCCTGAACAAGCCGGGCAGGCTCACTCACGATGAGTTCGAGATAATGAAAAAACACGTGAACATCGGAGTGTCCGTCCTGTCACGGATATATGAGCGTACCCGCTACGCTCCGTTCGGCTTTGCCATGGAGATAATCGGCAGCCATCATGAAAAGTGGGACGGGAGCGGTTATCCCTACGGACTCGCGGGGGAGAGCATCCCTCTGAGCGGAAGGATTGTGGCGCTGGCTGATGTGTTCGACGCCATAAGCAGTCACAGGGTGTACAAGCCGGCATTCCCAAGGTATAAGTGCCGGGAGATCATTTCAGCCGGAAGAGGAAGCCACTTCGATCCGGTGCTTGTGGATATTTTCAACCGGATAGAAGAGGAGCTGTGGACGGTAGTCGAAGAGCTTCGTGACACCGAGGACTGAGCCCGCGCGTAGCGAGGGGGTGATCTCTGATTATGGAGTGGCTGTCGCGGCTGGCCGGACGGTTTTCGCTAAGGAGAGTGATACTTGCTGCCTCCATTCTTCAGGTGCTTCTGCTTGCGTCATTTCTGGGGTATATATTTACAAGGACCTCCAGGAGGGGGATAGAATCATTTGCCAACCGTCTGGGAGGGGAGATTGCCGCCAGGGTCTATGAGCATGCGGAGTCGTATCTGTCGACGCCTATGGTGATCAACAGCCTTAATAAAGAGGCGATCCTGTCCGGTAGGGTGGACGTTTCGAACCCTTGCACCTGGCAGCCCTTCTTCTCCGAGCGGATACGGGCCTTCCCCACGATAGCGTACACGTTC
>JBAYOX010000205.1:0-3879 GCA_041678025.1 Aminobacteriaceae bacterium | reverse complement strand
GGAGGAGGCCGCGATATTCGATAAGTTCGTCGAGCTTATGGAATCTGCGGGTACGGACTACGACGCTATCGTATTCGATACAGCCCCGACCGGGCACACTCTCCGGCTGTTGACTCTGCCCGAAATATTGGGCGTGTGGATAGATCAGCTAATCGAGAAACGGAAGAAGGCCATGCATCTGATGAAGATGGCATCCCGCTACGACGCCTACCTGGCCGACAAAATCAAGGAGGACCCGATACTCGAGACTCTAACGGCCAGGAAGGAGAAGTTCGAGGTTGCAAGGGACTTCCTGACGGACGCCTCGCTGACTGCCTTTTTCTTCGTCATGAACGCGGAGAGGCTCTCCATTCTCGAGACGGTGCGGGCCGTGGAGCTGCTGACGAAGCACGGTATATCAATAGGCGGCGTTGTGATAAACAAGGTCATCCCCCAGGACGCCGGGGCCTTCTTCGACAAGCGTCGCGTCTCGCAGGAGAGCTGCCTAGCGGATATTCGCGCGCGTTTCTCCCAATTAAAGCTGGTCGAGCTCCCACTGCTCGAGACCGACGTTCAGGGACTCGAGCAGCTGGATGTCATGGCGTCAACACTGAGCTCTCTCGATGAAACGAAGGACTGATGATGGTGTATCGGCCTTCGGACGAGCACTTTATGCGTCTGGCGCTTGACGAAGCGTCAAGGGTCGCCGAGCGCGGCGATGTGCCGATCGGAGCGCTGGTTGTATCGGAAGGCAGGGTCCTCTCTTCCGCCGGCAACAGGAAGGACGACGATCCGACCGCTCACGCGGAGGTACTGGCCATACGAAGGGCTGCGGCCTCCCTGGGCAGATGGAACCTGAACGACTGTACGCTTTTTGTGACGGCGGAGCCCTGCCCGATGTGTGCCGGCGCGATCGTCCTGGCAAGGCTTCAACGTCTGGTGTTCGGCTGCTTCGATCCGCGTGCCGGGGCTTGCGGCACTCTGTACGACATCGTCCGCGATGGTCGCCTGAACCACAGATGCCGTGTGGACTCGGGCGTTCTTGAAGAGGAGTGCGCGGAGCTCCTGGTCGCTTACTTCAGGAAGCGCCGGGAGAGTACGAGGGCATGACACGCTAGATTAAGGTGGTGATGGTATGAGATCATTGTTCTACGGACGTCAGTATATCGACGAGGACGACATCGAAGCGGTCGTCTCCGTCATGAGGGGGGACTGGCTGACCCAGGGCCCCTCGGTCAGGGAGTTCGAGGAGATGTTCGCGGAGTATGTGGGCACAAGGTATGCGGTGGCCTTCGCCAACGGTACGGCCGCGCTTCACGGAGCCTACTTCGCCGCAGGAGTGGAATCCGACGACGAGGTGCTGACCAGCGCAATTACCTTCGCCGCCACCGGGAACGCCGCCCTGTACCTGGGGGGCACGCCCGTCTTCGGCGATATTGATCCTCTTACGCTTTGCCTCGATCCGCAGGAGGCAGCAAGGAGAGTAACCCCAGCCACAAAGGTGATTGCACCTGTGAGCTACGCAGGGTATCCCATCGACCTCTCCCCTTTTCTGGAGCTTGCCGAAAAAAACGGCTCGGTTGTTGTGGAGGATGCCTGCCATGCCCTTGGAGCAACACGGAACGGAGTCAGGGTCGGTAAGGAGGCGCATCTCACTGCCTTCAGCTTCCATCCCGTAAAGCACATAACCACGGCCGAAGGGGGTATGGTGACGACCGACTCGGAGGAGTACGCAAGGCGAATGCGCCTCTTCCGCACCCACGGAATAGAGAAGGAAACGGCCAGGTTTACAGCGACACCCGACGGCCCGTGGGCCACGGAGATGCAGGTGCTCGGCTTCAATTATCGTCTAAGCGAGCTGCACGCCGCCCTGGGGTTGAGCCAGATGAAGAAGCTGGACAGATTTGTCGTCAGGAGGAGGGAGATCGCTGCACTCTACGACGAGCGATTTGAAGGGGTTCCCTCTCTTCGGGTACCACCGAACAGAGAGGGGCACTCCTACCATCTGTACCCGCTTCAATTCCGCGAGGAAAGCCGCTCTCATGCCTTCAAAGCGCTCGGGGAGAGGGGCATTCACGGGATGGTCCACTACCTGCCGGTGCCGTTGCACCCCTACTACAGGCGTCGTTTCGGATACGAGCCGGGAGAGTTCCCCTGTGCGGAAGAGTTCTACGCCAGAGAGATCAGCATGCCCCTCTTCTACGGTCTTACGGACGAGGACGTTAACCGGGTGATCGACGAGGTCTGCTCGATAGTCGAGTAAAGCTCTTTTTTTACAAGTCCGGTTTGACGGCGGCTTATCTGGACTTTTCATTGCACGGAGTTTATAATTTCATAGACACATATAACTGGACATACTGTCGAGGAGGTAGTTCGATGATTTTGCGAAAACACATTGGGATTCTTCTGTCTTTGGTGTTTATCTTTACCGTTCTCAGCTCGGCTGTCGCGTTCGCCGAGGAGAAGATCGGTGTCATAGATTCCCAGAAGATAATCTTCCAGCACCCGAAGTTCGAGGGAGTGACAAAACAGCTTCAGCAGATCAGCTCTCAGAAAGAGAACGAGATGAAGCTGGCGGTCGAGAAGGAGCCGGACCAGAACAAGAAGGCGCAGATATTCAACGCGAAGAGAAGTGAGCTTGCCCAGGAGGAGGCGCGCCTTATGCAGCCAATCTTCCAGGAGGCCCAGGTGGCTGTAAGAACCGTGGCCAGGCTGAAGGGCGTTACCGTAGTCATCGAACAGTCGGCCGTGTACTTCGGGGGCATCGACATCACCGACGATGTCATACAGGAGCTTAAGAAGAAGGCGGCAGGCAAGTAGAACGGCATTAAAGAAAAGTTGCTCCGGTTCGGAGTTAAATGGGGTCCGTTTCTCCGGCTTGGGAGGATCGGCCCCATTTGTTATATGGAGGTAAAAAAACAGATGAAGCTATTGGTTACAGATATCGACGAGACCCTGTCCAGAGGTAACGATATCCCTCCTGCGGTGATATCGGCCTGTGCAAGCCTCTATGAAAACGGATGGAGCATCATGGTCGCCACAGGACGAATGCTGGCCTCCTCCATGCATCACATTCGCAAGACAGGGACAACACTACCTGCAATTGTCTACAACGGGGCCAGGGTAATGGACCACTCATCCAGAAAGGCCGTTTTCGAGACCTGCATGGATCCCGAACTGGCTCATGAAGTCCTTCGGGCCGGATGGGACTGCCCCGTCGAACTCCAGATCGTCGGCGACGAGCGCGCCCTCTGTAGGGAGAACGATCACATAACAGGCAGTTACCTCACAGGGTCGGGCATCTCTGTGAACACGTCTTGCGAGGCCCCGTTCATCCCAGACGAGGTATTCCGCGTGCTCTTCTACGGCGATATGGAGTATATCCTGCCGCTGGAGCAGATGATGAAGGATAGATTTGCAGACAGGGCAGAGATTGTGCAGGCGGGCGAAGGATACCTGGACGTGCTGCCGCTGGGCGTGTCCAAGGGGGCGGCCCTGCGCAGATGGTTGGATACCCTTACGGGTCCCCCTGAGATTGTGGTCGCTGTCGGAGACCATCACAATGATATGGAGATGCTCAGGGAGGCGGACCTGGCGGCCGCGCCGTGCGATGCCACGATCGAGGTGCTCTCGATCGCTGATATTGTCATGCCCTCCGCCGACGAATCGGGCTTTGCCCACCTTGCTGAGTGGCTGCTGGAGGTTGACGGAGCCGGAAGGCTGAAAACCGCTGTCAGCGAGAGAAAGGCGTCGGGGAACAAGCTGATCGTCAGGCAGTAACGCTTTTTCGCACCCCTTCAACCAAGCAGAGTCGGATTGACAAAATCGATTTATGCTAATAGTATTTTCATGTAGTTCAAGTAGGCGGACGCCTCCGGTAATAAGAAAACCACTGCGGCG
>JBAYOX010000204.1:0-3906 GCA_041678025.1 Aminobacteriaceae bacterium | reverse complement strand
GGCGCACTCAAGCAGATAGCTCGACCCGGTGACCTCGCCAGCGGCACCTATCATCTTCAGCCTCATTGGTAATCCCTTTCGGGGATCCCTCCTTCCAGAACAGAAAGTTCCTCGCTCTTTTCAAGGCCGGAAGAGCCGAGGACGGGAATTATGCATCTTATGACTGTACCCTCCCCTTTTCGCGAGCGGACCTCAAGCCTCCCGCCGACAGCAGCCATTCGCTCCTGCATATTGGCCAGCCCTCTGTGACCCTCGACCCTTAGCCTTTCATAGTTGAGATCGCAATCGAAGCCGCTTCCATTATCGGCCATCTCGAAGACCGCGTTCTCTCCTTCCGTGAATACTCTAACCGTCATTTCGTCAGCCTTCCCATGGCGCACCGCGTTCGAGACAGCCTCCTGCAGTATTCGTGAGAGAGAGAGTATCGTCTCCTGCTCCATGGGCAGCGACTCTTCTATATCCAGCGAAAGGGAGATGTTATAGTGTCTGGCCAGACGCTCCGTCTGCTCGGTTATCGCCTGTCCCAGTCCAAGGTCGATCCAGGGCGGAGACAGGTCGTCGCACATCTCACGCAGCTCTCGCACCGCCAGCTGCGCTGTCTCTTCGACAAGCAACAGGCGTTCTCTGACTACGGCTTCGTCCCGGCTCATTTTCGAAAGGCGGGCCTGCTGGATTATCGCAGTCACATTCTGGAGTGGGCCATCGTGAAGCTCCCTTGCAATCCTGTACTTCTCCCCCTCCTGCACACGTACTATGTCGTTGACGTAGCGGTTTCGAAGAATACTCCTCTCTACCGCTGTTCTGGCCAGTTTATACAGTACCTCTCTCAAGCTGTCGATCTCCCCTACAGCACCCATGTCGGACGGTTCGGGAAGGTCTCTCCCCCAGTTTAACACCTCCAGCTCGGTGACCAACCTTCTGAGAGGGCTGATCAGCCGTCTCCATAGGGCCCACAGGGCCAGCAGGATGCAGACCGCCATTATCACGGCGAGCAACAGCCACAGCCTGCTTCCTCTAACCAGAGGTCCGAGGAGCTGCTCCCAGGCGACGGCGGCAATCACAAACTTCTCTCCGCCTCCTACAGGGTAGACGGCGATTGTGTACAGGTCTCCGTCCTTGTCCTTTATCTCAACCGCCTGCCCTATGGGTATGTTCGGGCGCCACACAGATGCGATATCGGCACCAGGGGAGGAGAAGAGCAATCCTCCGTCGGCGTGCAGTACCGCAACCCACCCGGGTATTGACGGTCCCCAGGTGAACAGGCGCAGACCCTTTGTCCCCATTGGATTAAACTCCACTCCCCATCCCGGGAGCTCGTTCGCCAGAACCCTATTTGCCGTGTTCTCCGCCATTTCGTGAACGTATGAGCGCGCCACATCGCGAATGGCGAGTTCATGCTGAAGCACCCCCATTCCCGATACCAGAAGAGTCGCGAAGGATGGGAGCATCAGAGCCAGGATTATAGAGAGGAGGTGGCGCCTTCTCATTCAAGCAGCTCCTCCAGAGTCACCACCCCGTACTTGAGCGCGAGTAGCAGAGCCTCGGTCTTGTTCTTCGCGCCTAGCTTGTCGTAGATGGACGCGAGATGAGTCTGAACCGTCCTCTCGCTGATGAAAAGCTGCGAGGCTACCTCCTTGCTTGAAAAACCCTTGGAGGCCAGCATGAGGACCTCTCTCTCCCTTGCCGATAGTTGCTCGGGATTGAATTCTCCGTCCCCCATTGCGGAGGCCACCTCGGAGTCGAGGTAAAAACCGCCCTTTGCGACCGTGTTGATAGCCCTTGTTATCTCCTCCGGTGTGGCGGTCTTCAGTATAAAGCCTCGTGCCCCGGCCCTCAGAGAGGCCAGCACATACTGCTGGGCGTCGTAAGACGTCAGCATGATTACGGCCACCGGGAGACCGGACTCCTTTATCCGCCTGGCGACAGACACTCCGTCCTCCCCTGGCATACGTATATCCAGAAGAGCCACATCCGGCTTTATCTCGGAGATCAACCTCCAGGCGTTCGTGCCGTCCTCCGCCTCTCCGACCAGCTCAAACGAGCTCTCCTGCTCCAGATAGGCCGAGATACCGGCTCGCGTAAGCGGATGGTCGTCGGCGAGAAAAATTCTAACGGTCATACTGTTCACTCCTTTACTACAGTGGAACCTGATCGATGTGAGAGCAATTACGCCCCGGCGAGCTCTCCAGCTTATCCGAGTCCAAGCTCGGGTTCAATGTTCCTCAAGGCGAGTATCACCCATTCGATCACCGTGTCCAGAGGCATCGGGATCATCTCCGCCCCCTTTACAATCAGATCACGGTTCACTCCTCTTGCGAACGCCTTGTCCTTCCACTTCTTCTTGACAGATTTAACTTCGAGATCCTGTACGGAACGGCTGGGACGTACAAGGGCGGCGGTGACGACCAGCCCCGTAAGCTCGTCAATAGTGTACAGTACCTTCTCCATATCGCTCTCCGGCCTGACATCCGAACAGAGCTCCCAGCCGTGCGCCAGCACCGCCCTCACGATATCCTCAGGCCAGCCAGCCTCGGACAGCCAGCGGGAGCCCTCAATCGTGTGCTTCTCCGGGGTATCCTGCGTCTTCTCCCAATCGACGTCATGCAAGAGGCCAGCGATCCCCCACTTCTCGACGTCGCCGCTCATCTTATCTGCAAAAAACCTCATTGTGGCCTCTACGGCAAGGGCGTGCTTAATATGGCCGTCGTCCTTGTTGTGCTCTCTCAAAAAAGCAAGGGCCCCTTCTCGCGTGTAGTCCATGTATATCCCTCCTATGAGTCAATCCCATGTAAAAAGCTTCTCATCAGGCTCTCCGCCGATGATAAGAAAGACGCAGACAGATGCAACACCTGTACAGAGGCCTGGGAGCGCAACTCCCTGGCCAGCTCGTCCGGGTAAGGGTGAAGGTAGACCAACCTCACTATGCCGGCGTTGATTATCGCCTTTGTGCAAAAGGAGCATGGCTCATGGGTGCTGTAGATATGCCCTCCTTCGGTACTTGCTCCCGTCGCCGCGGCCTGTGCGATCGCGTTCATCTCCGCATGGGACCCCCGGCATATCTCATGCCTCTCCCCGGAGGGGATAGAAAGCTTCACGCGCAGGCAGCCGACGTCGGCGCAGTGGGGCAACCCCTTGGGTGCACCGTTGTAACCGGTGCTGACGACCTGCCTGTCTCTGACTATGACAGCGCCCACCCGGCGTCGTACGCAGGTACTGCGCATCGCCGCCACTCCCGCCATCATCATGAAATATACGTCCCAATCCGGCCTTGTTATCTCCATGGAGCGCCTCCCAACCATAATTCCTGATTATATCATCACATACGCAGGCCTATTTCAGACAAATACGCCTAGTATCGCACGAAATTACTCAACAGAAGAGTCGCGTGGTATGATACTATAAATCAATGAAGAAAACCGCCAAAGGGCACTATGAGGAGCAGAGCATGTTCTCTTCGTTTCGCAAGCTGGAAAAAAGTGTGCTGGCCTGGTGCGCCTACGACGTCGGTAATTCAGCTTTCGCAACGACGATAATGGCGGCGATATACCCTGTCTACTTCAGGGAGGTGGCCGCCCTCGGGCTCGCCCCTTCTGTATCCACGGCCTATTGGGCCTATGCGGCATCCGCAAGCCTATTCCTGAGCGCCTTTCTGTCGCCTCTGCTAGGGGCTCTCGCGGACGTCCAGGGATCTAAAAAACGCCTCCTCACGCTCTTTACGTCAGTTGGAGTTCTCTCCACCGGGTGCATGGCGTTTATCGGACCGGGAGACTGGCTTCCGGCCCTGTTGCTTATGTCGTTCGGCACAGTCGGCTTTACAGTCTCAATCGTCTTCTACGATGCCCTTCTGCCTACGCTGGTTCCTGCCGCAAGGGTTGACATGGTCTCCTCTCAGGGGTACGCCCTTGG
>JBAYOX010000203.1:0-3935 GCA_041678025.1 Aminobacteriaceae bacterium | reverse complement strand
TTGCCGAAGATCCTTGCCTTCTCGTCGCACTTTCTTACTATTTCTTTGTTATGCTCCTCAGGTATCGCTTTGTTTGCATAGTTTGAGGGCATGACGAACTCGGCAAAGGCAAGCGGCCTGTATCCTTTTCTTACGACAAGCGCCCGGAGTGGGCCCCTCAGGCCGCCGGAGTAGCCAGCCATGGTTGTGATGGCAAAAGCGCTCCTTCCGTTTCCGTAGGGGAGCCGCTCCAGGGCCTCCCAGACGAAGGGGTAGGTGGAAAAACAGGCGGTGGTTACGGCGATCCCGAGGGCTGCTTCTTCGGTGGGAGCGGGAGTTCCGTTTTCGAGCCTGATCAGACGGACTTTTTTCCCTCCTTCGCGCAGCGCTTCGGCAACAGAGCGCGCTGCCAAAAGCGTGTTACCAGTGCCCGAGAAAAAAAACAGATCCACCGATGATTCTTTCATGGCGAGCTAGATCCTCCCTTAGTTCAGTTATCCTGTATTCTCGGTCTATTTTAGCATCTGTACTAGAGAAACTACAATAAATGGATAGAAAATAGTACAGGAGGGATGGTATATGAAGACAGTATTGTTGTTAGTATTATTTGTCCTGATTCTGTGCGGAGGGAGGGCGGCGGCGAATGCGCGTCCTCCCATGGACGAATCCGTAGCGGTAAGCCTTCGTACTGCCGCCTTTGCCATGGGGTGATTCTGGGGTCCTGATGCCCGGTTCGGGCTTCTTGACGGGGTTATCAAGACTCGCGTGGGGTATGCGGGCGGGACTACCGAGAATCCGACGTACGACGATATTGGGGACCATACCGAGACGCTTCAGGTTGATTTTGACCCCTCGATCATCTCATACGAGGAGCTTCTGGATGTTTTCTGGAGCGGACACAACCCGGCTTTGCGCGGCTGGTCTGCGCAGTACAGATCTGTGATTTTTACCGCCGACGACGGACAGCGTGATAAGGCGGAGAGGAGCTTCGCTAGTGAGAACAGGAGGTTGGGTGGGAGGATTGCAACCTCTATTGAGCCTTTGAAGGCGTTTTATCCGGCCGAGGACTACCATCAAAAGTTCTACCTGAGGCAGGACCCGGTCATGGCGGCGCTCTTCTCAGCCTTCTACCCGGATGGGCACAGTCTGATGAACTCGCCGGCTGCTGCAAAGGTCAATGGGTTTCTGTCAGGGCAAGGTTCCAGAGAGCACCTGGAGCGAATCATCCATCTCTTAGGCCTGTCCGCCGAGGGGGAGAGGCGCTTATTGCTGCGGCTTCGTTGACCAGTTGAATGCGATCCTTGTCCTTGGCGCATTCGCAGCAACGGCCATAAGCCATCAGCTGCTTACCCTCTACGACATACCCGCTGGGTAGGTCTATTAGCGGAATATGCTGTTCAGGCAGGCATATCATCCTGCCGCAAGCCAGACAAAGAAAGTGAGCGTGATTCCCAGGGCACCCCTCCTCTTCCGGGGAGTGAGCGCAGTATCTCCATGCGCCATCCGCTCCCATTACCTTGTGGACGATCCCCTTTTGTTCGAGCAGGCTCAGGGTCCTGTATAGCGAGACCCTGTCAGGACTCTTCCCGGTAAAGTGTTCCGACAGGTCCTTCAATGCGAGTGGCTCGGCAGCTTCCAGAAGCAAAGACAGAGTCTCCTTGCGCAGAGGGGTGGGCCTGACTCCGTTCAATTTCAGCAGGGCGGAGGGGTCCATTATCTCGACGCGAAGGCGCAGACAGGGTAGTTGCACTCGCGGCATTTTCTGCAGAAGCCGCCGACGCCCCATCTGCGGATCTCGGCAACGGTCGGAATAAGACCGGCAAAAAGCCTGTTTAAAAGAGGGTCCATGCTGGTCCACTCGTCCCGTGCGACGCACGCCGGCGCGCCGATTATCTTTGTCCTTCCATGGAGCGCAAGCATGAGCCTGACCCCTGGTATAGCCGGGACGCCCTTAAAAACGACCGACTCGGCCGCACGAGCTATGGCGGCGGTGGTTCGGTCGTCCGCGTCAATGCTCATTCCGCCTGTGACGATAATAAGTTCCGCCTTCCTGTCCAGAAAGGAGTGGATAGCGGTGACTATCTCATCCTCTTTGTCCCCGGTCACCATCTGCTCCATCAATGTCGTCCCGAAAAAAGATAGCTTTCGTATCAGCTTCGGAGCGAACGTGTCCTTTATGCGCCCCTCGACTATCTCTCTTCCCGTAGTGAGGAGAGCCGTCCTAAGCGGATGGAAGGAGAAGACTGTGAGTGGAAGGGCGACTGCTTCAGCCCTGGCGAGTTGTTCTTCTTTTATTGTGAGCGGAAGGCAGCGGACACCGGCGACGGGCTCGTCTTTTTTCACAGGGGTCTTGTTCGGGACTGTCGCAGTGGCCCAGTCCAGGTCCTCGTTGATTGTATGAATGGACTCCTCGTCGTAGACGATCAGGCCGTTCCATTTGGAGCACAGGTTGATCTTCCCCTCCTCCGGCTCGGAGAGCCAGACTCCCTCTCCAGCCAAGCGACCGGAGAGCCTCAGGGCCGCGTCATCCTTGTGCAGGTCACCTTCTTCCATGTGAAGAATCGAGATGGTGTACTTGCCCATGCTCATCAGTATAGGGAGGTCGTCCGGCTTGATTATGTGTCCCCGTTTGAACCGCGGCCCCTCGAAACCCAGCTTGGGATCGATCTGGGTCATGTCGTGAGAGATCGGCAAGCCGATAGCTTTTTCTATTGGGATATGCTCAATTCTGGCCATGGCACTCTCCTCGAAATAGAATAAGTACGCCTCTCGGCGTCGATTATTATAGCATGAGGATCGGAGAGGCCGCTGTTTGTAGTATACATTATTAACTCGCTTGTAATCTTTTTTCCCCGATGATAGAATCAAGCCATGTGATACACTTCTCAAACTTACGTCGTGACTTTTTCCTAAGGAGGTAGGCCATGTCATTGAGCGTCGGTGAGATTAATGAGGCGGCGCGTAGGGTATCGGAACCTTGGCGGGGCAAGAAGGGGGGGCTTATCCCCATTCTTCAGATGCTACAGGAGGAGCTGGGCTATCTTCCACGGGAGGCGCTGCTTACTGTGTCAAGAGAGCTGAAGATTCCTGCGTCGGAGATCTTCGGCGTCGCGACCTTCTACTCTCAGTTTCATCTCAAGCCCCGTGGCAGGCACATTGTACGGGTCTGCAGGGGGACAGCGTGCCATGTGCGAGGAAGCCTGAAGATCCTTGATCGGGTAAAGGAGATCACGGGAGTTGGCGAGAATGAGACCACCGAAGATCTGAGATTTACTATCGAGCCGGTGGCGTGCCTGGGGGCCTGTGGCCTGGCACCCGTGATGATGGTCGATTCGAAGGCGTTCGGCAGATTGGAACCGGAGACTGTCCCCGGCATTTTGGATCAGTTTGAGTAGAGACGGAAAGGAGGGGGACGGATGCCGATTTATAGAAGTCATGTGCTTGTCTGCGGCGGGACCGGCTGCTCGTCAAGCGGCTCCGAGAGGGTGATAGAGGCCTTTAGGGAAGAGCTTGTAAGGCTTGAACTGACCGACGAGGTCTTGGTCGTGCCCACAGGCTGTCACGGTATGTGCGAGATGGGGCCCATAGTGGTGGTCTATCCAGAGGGGACGTTCTACTGCAGAGTCGGCGCGGTTGATGTGTCGGAGATCGTAGAGGAGCATCTGTACAAGGGACGTCCGGTCCACAGGCTGATGTACGAGGGCGTGGGCGAGGCACCGGTAGTCCTTCACTACAAGGATATTCCCTTCTACGGCAAGCAGCGCCGGATCGCCCTGGCTAACTGCGGCTATATCAACCCGGATAGAATAGAAGAGTATATATCCAGAGGGGGGTACGAAGCCCTCGGCAAGGCCCTCGCCACGATGACGCGCACTGAGGTGATAGACGAGATAAAAACCTCCGGCCTTCGAGGAAGGGGAGGGGGAGGTTTCCCTACCGGCCTGAAATGGAGCTTC
>JBAYOX010000202.1:0-3960 GCA_041678025.1 Aminobacteriaceae bacterium | reverse complement strand
GACGTAGCGCGTCATGCACTTGCTCCCCCTCTCCTCATTGGTGCCGAAGATGACCCTGACCCTGCGCTTCAACGGGATTTTTGAGTCGAAAACGGCCTTGGCGGCAAACAGGCCCACCATCACCGGCCCCTTGTTGTCAAGAACTCCTCTGCCGTAGAGCATGCCGTCCTTCAGTTCGCCGCCCCAGGGGTCGACGCTCCACCCCTTGCCCTCAGGGACAACGTCAAGATGACCGAGGATAGCGACCATCTCGTCACCCTCGCCCAGCTCGGCCCAGCCCGCCACGTCGTCGACGTTCTTCGTCCTGAAGCCCATCTTCTCGGCGAAGCCGAGGGTCCAGTCGAGCGACCTCCTCGGGCCTGCACCGAAGGGCGCTCCCTCCTCCGGCTCTCCTCCCACGCTTGGAATGCGCAGGCTTTCCTGAAGGGCCGCCACCAGATCGTCCTTCATAGAATCGATATTATGACTGAGCATAACTATTCCCCCTAATCTATAGTACTTTCAGACAGGCCAGGAGAAAGCGCCGTGCTGATTCGCCCAACAGAGTATACCCCGTAAACGGCTGGACTACAAAAGTTTTTTCTTCCTGTATACAGGTGCCGAAAGCTCCTGCATCTTTGGCCAGGAGCGGAGAAGCCAGACGCCTATAGCGAATGTCACCGCCCCTCCTACTAGCAGCGTCAACGGAGCGCCCAGCCGGGAGGCCAGCCATCCGAAAGAGAGGCTCCCGAGTGGCGTAATCCCCGTTGCGGAGACGATGAACAGGCTCATGACGCGGTTGCGCTTGTCCTCGTCGACCAGCGTCTGAACCAGCGTGTTGCAAGAGACCAGGGTGGTTATCATGAAGAAGCCGAGGAAAGGCATGATCGCGAGCGAAAGGTAGAAGAAGCCCGACTGCGAGAAGGCCGCAAGTGAGAGGCCGAGCAGTACGCAGGCCACAGCCATTATCCTGCCGAGCCCCACCGGCGACCTGCGCAGAGCCAGGGTTACGGAGCCAGCGAGAGCGCCCAACCCCGCCGCGCCCGTTAGAAACCCGAGGGTGCGAGGCCCGCCTCCCAGTATCTCGCGAGAGAATACGGGAAGCAGAACCATATAGGGAAAGGCGAAAAAGCTCACCAGGGCCACCGACAGGATGTAATTCCTCAAGGGCAGAAAGGCCGCCACATAGCGAATCCCCTCCTTCATACCCTCAAGCACACCCCTTCTGGCCTGCTCAGAGATTAAAGGGCGCTTGAAGCGCATCAGGTAAAGAGCCGTCAGAGTGGCAGTGTAGGCCATGCCGTTGAGCAGAAAGCAGACTCCCTCCCCCACCACGGCGATTATCATTCCTGCCATCGAAGGTCCTATCAGGCGGGTGACGTTGAACAGTGACGAGGTGAGGGCTATGCCGTTTCCAAGGTCCTCTTCGTTCTCGACCAGTCGGATGGTGAACCCCTGACGAGCCGGTATCTCGAAGGCGTCGGACATGCCTATCACGGCAGCGAGAATCAGTATATGCCAGTACTGAACCACTCCCGTAAGAGTCAGCAGCGCAAGGGAGAGAGCGTGCAACATGCTTATGACCTGGCACACGATTATGATTCTCCTGAGGTCGCGCCCCTCCAGAAACGCGCCTGTGAAGGAACCGAACAGAAGCAGGGGAATCTGGGTCATGAAGTCCACCGTCCCGAGCAGCAGCGGCGAGCCGGTGATCCTGTAGACGAGCCAGCTCATGGCCACCCTCTGCATCCAAAGGCCTGACAGAGAGACGATCTGCCCTATGTAAAAGAGCCTGAAGTTCCTGTGACGAAAGGCCCGGAAGAGAGCTCCCTTTTCTCGGACGGGCATCATTATTTTCCCTTCCATTTTGCCAGATATTTCTTCAGGAAGCGCGCCGGGTTATACGACTGTTTGGCCTTACGCACCCCCTCCACCCCCATGTCCTGCTCGCGGTTGACCCACTTGAAGCCAGAACATGAGCGCTCAAGAAAAACCTGGTTTATCGCCTGATACACCCCCTTGTAGTCGGACAGCCCTTTTTCAAAGTGGATGACCGACATATCCTCCGTCATTGGCTCTCCGACCGTGTAGGCGACCATTACGTCCTTGACATAGAGAGCGCCGCACATAAGGCCGGGAAGGCTGTCCCAGTTCTTTAACACCCTTACGATAGCCTGGTTCTCCGCCTTGAGCCCCGGTGTGTCGTCGCAGTTCTTCCATTCGCACCAGATCTGCTGCATATCCAGGATACCCTCCACACCCTCGCCGCCAACGGGCCTGTACTCCCACTCGTAATCCCTCATGAACTGCCGGAGTAGATTCTTCTTCTTGTGAAAGCGATTACCGCCGAGGGTGATCAGCTCCTCCACGGAGTAAACGTACTCCCACTCGGAGCGCTGCTCCTCCAGCTCGATCCTGCCATCCAGACGCTCCATCCAGATCCGCGCCAAAGACTCAGGAACTCGGTTAAACACCATTCCATCAGGGAAGAGACGCGACAGAGTCCCCTCCCAATCAGCCGACTCCCAGTCACCAACAGGTGCCCAGTAATCAGCGCCGTGAGAGGTCACCCTCGGCCAGAAATATCCCTGCGAGAAGGCAAACTCATACTTGCGCTCGTCGGACCACGCCCAGATATTTACAAAGGTGTAGTCCGACGTCTTCTCCGCGCACTTATCAAAATGAAGCGCGTAATCACCCCTGATACCGATCTCAAGGGGTGCAAAGTTTAAAGTGGGCATATTACCGCCTCCATAGTGATAATTATCCTCCTGCAATAAAAACCTGCGGACGTATTAAATAAGTCCGCAGGTTCAATAGTCTTTGACCCCTTCATCGGACCGCCGGCCCGATTATACACCTCAGCCCTTGCACTCGGAGCTGTCAACGAACTCCGCATCCACGACGTCCTCGTCCCTTCCGGAGGACGATTCTCCCTGCGGAGCCTCCCTCGTGTTTGAAGAGGCCAGTATCTGCAACATCTGCTTGATATCGGAGGCTGAGACACGGAGCGCATCAAGCGACGCATCATCTCTTGCGAGAAGGCTCTTTCCCTCTTCTATGAGCGTGCGGGCACGCGCCTTCTCGTTCTCTCTGGAGGCGTCACCCTGCTGCTCAAGGATCTTCTCAAGCTGGTAGACCAAGCTCTCCAGCTCGTTTCTAGCCTCCGCAAGCTCCTTCCTCCGCTTGTCATCCGCCGCGTGCTCCCCCGCCTCGCGGATCATGCGCTCGACCTCTGACTTGTCGAGGTTGGTGGATCCGTCTATGGTGATCCTCTGTTCTTTGCCGGTGTCCTTGTCCTTCGCGGTAACATTCAAGATACCGTTGGCGTCCACATCGAACGTCACCTCGATCTGCGGAAGGCCCCTGGGTGCCTGCCTAATCCCCTCCAGCTTGAAGTTGCCGAGTATCCGGTTATCGGACGCCATCTCACGCTCGCCCTGTAGTACGACTATATCCACAGCAGGCTGATTGTCCGCCGCTGTCGAGAAGACCTCAGTCTTCCTGCATGGAATAGTGGTATTCTTCTCGATAAGCCTGGTCATCACCGCACCCATAGTCTCCACTCCAAGCGAGAGCGGTATCACGTCAAGAAGAAGCACGTCCTTCATCTCGCCGCTGAGGATCCCCGCCTGAACCGCCGCTCCAACCGCCACAACTTCGTCCGGGTTGACCGACATGTTCGGCTGCTTGCCGCCGGTGAGCTTTCTGACGAGATCCTGTACCGCCGGGATTCTTGTGGAGCCGCCGACGAGCACGACTTCGTCTATCTCTCTCTCCGATAGTCTGGCCGCCGAAAGGGCGTCCTTCACCGGGCCGGTGCAACGCTCAACTAGATGCGCCGTAAGCTGGTCGAACTTAGCCCTTGTGATGCTCATATTCAGGTGCTTGGGACCGTTTGCGTCCGCAGTTATGAAGGGCAGCCCTATCTCGGTGTTCGCCCTTGACGACAGCTCGCACTTGGCCTTCTCGGCGGCCTCG
>JBAYOX010000201.1:0-3980 GCA_041678025.1 Aminobacteriaceae bacterium | reverse complement strand
GCCGAGTGGCGGCTTATCGCACAGATGCCCTTTGGGACGCCGGAGCAGGCGCCCGACGACAAGGAGTTTCAGCCTTTAGAGGAGCGCGTCAGGGTATTTGAATAGACGCCCGCCGAAAAGGGCTTCCGGGGAGGGAGATTGACCATGACCCGATTCAAACAAGAAACGCCCGAGAAGAAGGGCGTATTCCAGGAGTGTTCGTTCGGGGGGAAGATCCCCAAACGCGAGGATATTCCGGCGGAGTACACCTGGGACCTCTCGGCCATCTACCGGTCCGACGAGGCATGGGAGGAGTCGTTCCTCGCGGCCGACGAGGAGCTTCGCGAGCTGGGCTCGTACGCTGGAAGGCTGTTCAAGACCCCCAGGACTCTTCTGGAATTTCTCCGTCTTGAGGAGAAAGTTTCGGAGAGGATGTGCAAGCTCTACGCCTACGCCACCATGAAGAGCCATGAGGACACGTCGAAGGCCCTCTACCAGGGGATGTCCGACAGAGCGGCGATGCTGTACTCGTCGTTTGCGGCCGCCAGGTCGTTCTTCAACCCGGAGGTGTTGGACGAGGGAGAGGAGGTTGTCAGAGGGTTCATGGGGCATCTCCCGGAGCTCGCGCTCTACCGGCACTTCTTCGATGACCTTCTGCGCTCGAAGGAGCACGTGCTGTCGCGAAGCGAGGAGGAGCTTCTGGCCCGCTCCGCTGAGGTGACTCGCACCGCCGAGGCGGCCTTCTCGCTCCTGACGAACGCCGATATGACCTTCCCTCTGGTCACGGACGAGAAGGGCGAGGAGGTAGAGCTCTCCGAGGAGCGGTACTACGTCCTGAGCCGCTCACGCGACAGGCGGGTCCGACAGGAGGCCTACGAGGGGCTTCTTGGGACTTACAGGAAGTACCAGAACGCGCTGGGCGCTCTCTATTCAGGCAGCGTCAGAGGTGACGTTTTCTACGCCAAATCCCGCAGGTACGCCAGCTCCCTGGCGGCTTCGCTGGACGCGGACAACATACCGACCTCAGTCTACGACAACGTTATAGATACTGTGAACGATTCGCTTGACGCGCTGCACGGATACATGACCCTGCGAAAGAGGGCCCTCTCCCTGCTGGAGCTTCACATGTACGACCTGAACGTTCCTCTCGCCGACGAGCCGGACGACCCGATACCCTACGGCGATGCGGTGGGCATGGTGACCGAGGCCCTTGCGCCTCTGGGCACGGAGTACGGCAAGGTGCTTCGCGAGGGGTTCGAGTCGCGCTGGATAGACGTGTACGAGAATCAGGGGAAGAGGAAGGGAGGCTATTCGTGGGGTTGCTACGGCGTTCACCCTTATGTTCTGCTTAACTACGGCGGAACGCTCCGCGACGTCTTCACCATAGCCCATGAGATGGGGCACTCTCTGCACACCTGGTACTCCAACAAGAGCCAGCCGCAGGTGTACGCGGACTACACGATCTTCCTCGCGGAGATCGCGTCCACGGTGAACGAGTCGCTGCTGCTGGAGCGTATGCTGGACAAGGCCTCCCGCGCAGATAAGATCTACCTGCTCAACCACTACCTCGACCAGGTCCGAACCACTGTCTACCGACAGGCGATGTTCGCGGAGTTCGAGCGCGACATGCATTCAGCCTCCGAGCAAGGAGAGCCGCTGACGGCCGATTACCTGAGCGAATGCTGGAGAAAGCTGAATGCGCGCTACCACGGGGCGGAAATGTCGCCTGACGGATTCATCGAGGTCGAGTGGGCGCGAATCCCCCACTTCTATTCGGCCTTCTACGTCTTCAAGTACGTGACCGGCTTTGCCGCCGCGTCGATGCTGGCGCGACGACTGCGCGAGGGGAGCGCCGGGGAGAGGGAGCGCTATCTGCGTTTCCTGTCGAGCGGTAGCTCCGCGTACTCGCTTGATATACTGAAGGAGGCCGGTGTGGACATGACAACACCGGAGCCGCTGAAAGAGGCCGTCGCAGGCTTCAGGGAGAAGACGGCGATGCTGGCGGGACTGCTCGGGGTTTCATGAGCGATGGTTAAGAAGAGGGCGGGCGAGGCGAGGCATTTTTTCTCGCCTGCTTTCCCTTACCGCAGCAGCTCCCTGCAGGCGGACTCCAGCCGCTTGACCATCTCCCACCCGGGGTAGGACAGCCCCTTCGACGACGAGTAGACGCACTGTATCTCCCAGGACATGTCCTCCATCCCGTCGAACATCACAGGCGCGAGCAGCCCGGCGGCCACGCTGCCCCGCACCGAGAGCGAGCTGGTGATCAGCACGCCTATTCCCGCCTCGGCCAGGTTCTTGGCAAGCTCTATCTCATCCGTCTCCACCTGCGATCCGAAGCTGATGCCGTTGCGCAGCAGAAAGTGATCTACGTATGTCGCAAGCGGGCAGTCGCCGGTGAACCTGATGAGGGTCTGCGTCTTTGTGCCGGACGCGGAAGCCTGCCCGGCCGCCGCCCACGGATGGGTCGCAGGCGCCACCAGCACAAGCCTGTCGTCGCCCAGAGGGCGGTAGGTCAGAGCGGGGTCCCTGGAGAAAGGGAAGCTCTTGCCCAGGATCACCATCTCGGCGTTTCCGCGCTTAAGCTCCCTCAGTATCTCGGTGGTGTTGCCAGATGTAACGGATATCGAGACCTCCGGGAACTCCTCCCTGAAACCCGCCAGCGTGGCCGGCAGAATGTGATGCCCGGCGAAGGGCGAGGCCCCCATCTCCAGCCGGCCGGAGCGCAGGGCGCGCATGTCGCTGAAGCGCGACGGTATCTCGTCCGCCTGGCGCAGCAGGTCCGAGGCCAGCACATGAAGCGCCCTCCCCTCAGGGGTCAGTGATATAGTCCTCCCCTTCCTCTCGAACAGGCGCACCTCGAAGCTGCTCTCAAGCGCGGCCACGTGCTGACTGACTGAGGGCTGCGACAGAAATAGCCTGTCAGCGGCCTGACGGAAGGACCCCTCCTCGACTATCGTGCAGAAGATCCGTAACTGGTGAAGGTTCATGAACTACCCCCCCTTTTTATCCTGTCTGTCCACGCCTGCGGCAGAGCGATACTCCTTTAGTATTAGTTTTTCTGATGTATTATATCACTTTTTCTTTCTTGCAAATAATATCATCTGGTGTATCTTTATGCTGAATAGTGTTTCGAAGTACTGCCCGGGCGTTTGTTGACAATAACGCCTCATAGGGAGAAGGGCGGGGTTTCAATGGCCGAATCCAGCCGTGGGCTGAGCCAGACTGCGCTGTCGGCAGGCCCGGACGATCTCATCCAGCTATGCAGGGAGCTTCTCCGCAGGCCCGGTGTCTCCGGTCGGGAGGGGGAGGTCGCCCGCTTTGTGGTGGAGAGCATGCGCTCGCTGGGCTTCGATTCCGTGACGGTGGACTCCTACGGCAACGTCGTGGGGGAGATGGTCTTTCACGAAGAGGGGCCGAGGCTGCTGCTGACGGCGCAGATGGATCACGTTGACGCGGGAGACGCGGCGGAGTGGACCAAGTACCCGTTCGGCGCCTTCATCGAGGGGGGGCGTATCTACGGCAGGGCCGCGTCCGACCAGAAGGGGGCTCTTGCGGCAATGATGACGGCAGCCTCAACCCTGAAAAGGGAGTGGGGCGAGGGGCTGTGCGGTAGCCTGTTCGTCGCGGGCGCGGTCCATCAGGAGACTTTCGAGAGGGTGGCGTCCAGGGCGATAGCCGATCTGGTGGAGCCGGACTGCGTAATAGTGGGGGAGGCCTCGGACCTGGCGCTTGAGCGTGGCCAAAGGGGCAGGGTGGAGATCCGCGTCGATGTCCTCGGCAGGATGGCACACTCCTCCCACCCGGAGCACGGTGTGAACGCGGGCGACGTAATGGTCCGCTTTCTCACGTTTCTGAAGGGGTGCTTCAGGCCGCCGAAGGACGAATTTCTGGGTGAGGGGATCCTCGTCCTCACCAGCCTGTTCTCCTCATCCTCGCGCAACGCCGACGACGACTGGCACGACCCTCGCCCCGACGGAGGAGCGATCCCCGAGAGGTGC
>JBAYOX010000200.1:0-3989 GCA_041678025.1 Aminobacteriaceae bacterium | reverse complement strand
GTCCAAAGTATCCGACTCCGCCACCGAAGCATCCTCGGACTCGATCTTGATACCGTTGATGAACAACCCGCCACCCTTTATCAGCCGGCGGACTTCGCTCTTCGAGGGGCAGGCGCCTGCAGAAACCAGCAGATCCGTCACAGGCACCGGGAATGCCGCAGGGGCGTTCCCACCGGGAGCTTCGCACGCCAGCATATCCAGCATAGCGGCAGAAAGATCTCGCGGGTCGAATGAGTCACCGAACAGAATAGAGCTCACCTTCTGGGCCATCCGGGCGTTCTCCAGCCCATGAACTATCGTGGTCACTTCAAAGGCGAGCCTCTTTTGAGCCTCGCGCCGCTCAGGGGCGTCCCTTTGAGCATCCATGACGACGGCGATCTCATCAAGGGTGAGGAATGTGAACAGCTTCAGGAGTCTGCCGACAGCCTGATCCTCTGTGTTAATCCAGAACTGGTAGAACTTGTAGGGGGACGTACGGGCTGGATCAAGCCACACAGCCCCCTCCTCTGTTTTGCCGAACTTGTTGCCGGAGGAGGTAAGCAGCAGCGGCTGTGTCGCACCGTAGGCCGACCCTCCGTCCTTCTTTCGTACGAGGTCGACACCGAAGATTATGTTGCCCTGCTGGTCGTTGCCCCCCATCTGCAGGCGACAACCGTAATTTTGGAAAAGATACAGGAAGTCATAAGCCTGGAGCAGAACGTATGAGAACTCCGTGTATGATATGCTCTTCTCCGGATCCTCCAGCCTGCTCTTCACATACTCCCGAGCCACCATGGCGTTGACAGAGAAGAATTTGCCAATCTCCCTGAGCACCTCAATAAAGGTTAGTTTCCCAAGCCAGTCGTAGTTGTTTATCATCAGAGCGGAGGACTCTCCACAGTCGAAGTCGAGGAAGTGGGCAAGCTGTTTTTTTACCGCCTCCATGTTCTCCATCGTCTTCTCCACTGTAAGCAGATTTCTCTCCTTGCTCTTTCCTGAAGGATCACCTATCAACCCCGTACCTCCCCCGGCTAGGGGGATAGGGCGATGTCCGCACCGCTGAATCCAGGCTAAAGCCATTATCGGAATAAGGTGACCCACGTGAAGACTGTCCGCCGTCGGGTCAAACCCCACATAGGCTGTGACCATCTCACTGGAGAAGAGGTTGCTTAACTCCTCATCGTTGCTGCACCACTCCACATGTCCGCGTTCTTTCAGTACCCTGAGAGCATCCTCGTACATACAATATTACCTCCTGCCATGCTTACCGGCCCTTGTACCATCAGGCCTTGCCCATTCAAGCATACCCTCGCCGGGGCCAGTCATCAAGAGCGCAACTGTACCCAATCCCTCAAGCAGATCCGTAACCGTGAGAATCGAGCTCGCTCCTGACTTTATATTCATTCCTATTTTTCCCGCCATTCTCCCCGTCATTGAAAGGGTCCTCATCGCAACAGCGAACTTCTCAAGGTCGACGTACCCCCAAGATATGGCCTCGTCAAGATTGGCAAGACCTGGTGCGTAATGACCTATGGGATGAAACCTCTCCTGTTTCAGGGCTTCTCTGTCAATAAGCCCAAGGCGCAACGTGTCCGAGTTCGCGGCCGCAAGTATTGAGAATGGGATGACCGCGGTGCCTCCGGACTGGAACCCTTCAAGCTTTTCTACCCCGGGGACCAGGCTTTTCCACTCTTTATTCCAGAGGTAGTCAACAAATTCCATTCCCTTGGTTCCCCTGCCGGGAAGCTCCATGAGAAAGCCAGGGAGCGAGAAGACGAGAAACTTGCTGCGTCCTGACAGTGAGAACACGCAGGGGCCAGGAAATATCTCATCGATCCACCTCCTGTACGCAACGAGCGGCTCCAGCAGGCCATCATAGTTCTCCCGGATAAAACGGCCTTCGGGAAGTGTCGGAAAGTTGACGCCCAAAGCCGCCACAAGGGGCTCGGGGAATGAGATATCCGTACCCCAATTCGCCCTCTCAAGAGACTGAAGAACGGATGGCGGGAGTATAGAGGAAAGGCCGTGTATCTTCCACTCCATTATTCCTCCGTCAGAATCTTCGCGCCACCCAGCCGACAGAAGGAGCGCGCCCTTCGTCGTCGGAAGCCCCTCTATGGAGCCTGTGCTCGAGATAAACCCTCCGTCCGATAGCAACAAGCGGTTTGGGGCGGTACGATCCAGCTCCGTCGCACTCTTGAATGATAGCGACGGATCGTCCAGCGCTCTGTCCATATCCGCTATCCTCTCCGCTGCCGTGGCAAACAACACAATTCCGCCCCTGACCTTGTACGCCGGAGATCCTGCGACTGGGGAGAGGCTCTCACCTCTTTCGCTGTTCTCCGTTATCGGATATAACGCGTCCCTCGACGACCTGGCTGACAGTTGAAGCTGCAGGGCTCTGCCCTCAAGGGTGATCAGAGCGGCGGCTTCGCAGGAGTTCTCCAGTATCCGTCGTATTAACGGTAAGGACTCCCGCCCAAAACTTCCTCCTCTGTCCAACGCAAAAGCCGCCTGAAGGATGCTGGAAAGGGTCGCTGAGTCGGCCGTCTCAACATACAGAAACGGCACTCCCTCCTTTGGCCTTGGGATTGCCGATTTCGGGTGCCTTCCCTCGGGCCCTCTTATCCCGAATAGGACCAGGACCGACAGGGTGACAAGGACCAGAAAAATAAAGCCGACGGGGAACGATCTTTTAAGCATTTAAGCCCTCCGTCCAGCCACTGCCTGCACATCATCCACCGAGTTACCGTTCGCCTTTTCGTAAGCCATCTCCAGAAGGATCTTGCTTGACTTAAGAAGGGTGACGACATCCTCCTCCCTGCCGGGAATAGCGCGGACACCTATCATTGATGCTAGCGACTGAATATCCGAGATAAGAGGGGCTAGTTCCTCCCTTGGAATTACCACTGGTTGTTCGATTATCCCATGTGCGCTGCTGGTCCCGTTAGGCAGAAGTTCTAGTTCCTGCCCGGGGATCGGCGTCACTGCCTTCATCCCGGCCTCTTCAAGTGTTTTGGAGAGGGCCAAAGAGGATTCGGGCTCTCCGTGTGTGATTAAAAACAGCGGCGACGTGGAGAAGTTCCCGGCCCATTTCAACAGGTCGTCCCTGTCAGCGTGCGCTGAAAAGCCGTTTATCGTGTGGATGTTCGCCTTCACACTGACCTCTTCACCAGCTATACGCATGCTCTTCTCTCCGTCGACTATCCTGCGGCCCAGCGTACCCTTGGCCTGGTAGCCTACGAAAACCACGTGGTTCTTAGGGTTCCAGATGCCGTGTTTCAAGTGATGGACGATGCGGCCACCGTTGGCCATGCCGCTCCCCGCGACGACTACGGCGTGCCTGACGGAGTTTATCGCCTGCGACTCTTCGACACTCGTGATGTATTTCAACCCCTCCGGGGCAAAGGGATCTTTCTCAAGGTTAAGATACTGCTGTATCTCGGAAGAGAGCAGGTTCATGTGTTTTTTATATATCTCAGTGGCCTTTACACCCATAGGAGAATCGAAGAAGACCGGAACACCCCGGTCGACAGCTCCATTGTCCTTCATAAGAGATATCTCGTACAGTATCCTCTGAGCCCTGTCCACTACGAAGCTGGGTATAAAGACCTTGGCTCTGTCCCTCAAAGCTGCGGATATTACACCGTGAAACTCCGCTCTGCTCTCCTCCGTGCTCCTGTGAAGCCGATCGCCGTATGTGGACTCGAGCACCACATAGTCAGCCGAGGTAATAACCGAAGGGGTCCTTTCCATTACAGTCTTCTGAGGTCCAAGGTCCCCGCTGAAGACGATCTTTACCTGTTTGTCGTCCTCCTCCAGCCATACCTCGAGTATTGCACTTCCAAGGATATGACCGGCGTCCCTGAAACGCACAGAAACCCCCGGGGCCACGTCCATTTTCTCGTCGTAGCCGACGGCGAACAGGTTGTTCACAGCTTGGTCAACATCCTCTTTGGCATACAGGGGATAGACGGCTGGCAGTCCCTTTCTCGAGTTCTTTTTCGTCT
>JBAYOX010000199.1:0-3994 GCA_041678025.1 Aminobacteriaceae bacterium | reverse complement strand
TATCATACTGTACAATGGGGGCACCGCAGGCGCACAGTGCGCCGCTTTATCCCGGCGGGTTGGAGGTGGATATGCACTTTATAGAAAAGATCAAGGAGATCAGCTTCTCGGTGGTGCCGATACTTCTCCTGGTTCTGCTACTGTATCCTACGATCGCTCCCATTGGTACGACCCTTCTGATTCAGTGCTTCATCGGTGGAGCGCTGATCATACTGGGCCTCGCCTTCTTCCTGATAGGGTCGGACATAGGCGTCCTGCCTATGGGGCACCTTGTCGGGGCGGAGCTTATGCAGAAACGCAGTGTCGGCCTGCTGCTGGTCAGTGGCTTTTTCATCGGCTTTTCAGCCACCGTGGCCGAGCCGGACGTACACGTCCTGGCAAACCAGGTCGCGACCGTGGCCCCCTCCATATCAAGAGGCTTGCTCGTCCTCATGATCGCCTTCGGGCTCGGCCTATACGTCTCTGCGGGCCTGGGAAGGGTATTGCGGCGAACCCCCTACTACTACCTGATACTTGGCTCCTACCTGCCGCTCTTCGCCATCGCATGGCTCTCAGCCCCGCAGTACCTTGGGATCGCTTTTGACGCGGGAGGCGCCACCACCGGCCCCATGGCCGTCCCGCTCATAATGGCTATGGGGGTCGGAGTTGCCTCTGTGCAGGGAGCGAGCGACAGGGAGGACAGCAGCTTCGGCTTCGTGGGGCTGGCATCCATAGGCCCAATAATGGCTGTGCTTATCCTGGGGCTTTTCGCAAGGGGAAACCCAGTGCCGGTGATCGCGCCGGAGCTGCCCACCGGGGCTGAAAGCGTGGCGAGCGCCTTTCTGCACGTCCTGCCAGAGACAGTTCGAGAGGTCGCGATGGTGCTCGGACCACTTGCCGCCATGTTGGTGGTCTTTCAGATCACCCTGCTCAAGATGAGCGCCCGCCGCTTTCTTCGCATGCTCAAGGGCATTCTGCTCAGCTTTTTCGGCCTGGTCCTTTTTTTCATTGGCGTAAACGGAGGCTTCCTTCCGGCCGGTATGGCCATAGGGGGGATGATCGGCGCCTCGCGGATGAGTTGGATGCTCCTCCCCGTCGGGCTCGCCCTCGGGGCGATAGTCGTCCTGGCCGAGCCTGCCGTCTGGATACTCAACGAGCTGGTCGAGGAGGTCTCGGGTGGGCACATAAGCAGGCGCCTCATCCTGACCGCTCTGTCGATCGGCGTTTCCATTTCGGTCGGCATCTCCATGCTACGGATACTGCTCTCACTGAGCATCTGGTGGTTTCTAATCCCGGGCTACCTTCTGGCGATGACTCTCACCTTCTTCTCCCCTACTCTGTTCACCGCCATCGCTTTCGACTCGGGAGGCGTAGCATCGGGCCCGATGAGCTCGACATTCGTGCTCTCATTCACCCTTGGGGCCTCTCTGGCCTTCGGGGGCAACCCGGTGATGGACGCCTTCGGAGTGGTGGGTATGATCGCCATGACTCCGCTGATCACGATACAGATCCTCGGAATACTGTTCAAACGCAAAGAGGAGGAGGCCAGAATAGCCGCCGAAATGTCCAGGGAGGTACTTTATGACGACGATTAAGAATAACGACCGCGCCTGCGGCAAGCTGCTTTTGACCGTGGTCGGTCGAAGAATGGGAGAGCGGGTTGTTGCCCTGACAAAAGCCGCCGGGGCAAAGGGAGGAACGGTGCTTCCTGGAAGGGTGAAGTCCGACGGAATGCTTGAGCGCCTCCTGGAGATAGACGACGGCCCGGAGGACGTGATATTTACCCTCGCCTCCGACGAGGATGCACCGAAGATAATGGAGGCCCTCAGAGCCTACGAGGAGAAGAGCGGGAAGAAAAGGCACGGATTTGCCGTTCAGCTGGACGTGCCCCGGATCCTTAAACAGGGAGCGGCATCATTCACAGAAGACGCATTACAGAGGAGAATCGAGATGGAAGAAGTAAACGAAGTCCTGGTCTGCGTCATCGTCAACAGAGGGTGCGCCGACGATATCATGGCGGCCGCCAGAGAGGCGGGGGCGGGCCCGGGGGTCATCCTAAACGGCCGGGGAACGGCGAACGCAAAGGACGTGGAGTTTCTTGGGATACCTCTCTTTCCGGAGAAGGAGATACTCTTCATCCTGGCGCGGCCTGAACAGGCCGACCCTCTTATGGAAACGCTGAGGAAGAACCCAAGCCTGACGAAGCCCGGAGGCGGGATCGCGTTCACCATCATGACGGAGAAGACCGTCCTGCTCGGTAAATATACCTCGTTGGAGGGATAGCGGGAGGATCGCCTCCCGAGTTTATAAAAAGAGGAGGAGTCTAAGCGATGAGCGATTTCACAACCTGGCACAACGAGACTGTCGGCGGCTCGGTGGTGGAGGCGTTGAGAAAAAATGGCTTCGAGGCCGAATACTGCTCGAGCGGCGATGATGCCGTGGCACGACTGCTTGAGCTGATCCCAGAGTCAGCCTCTGTCGGCTTCGGCGGCTCGTGGACAGTCAGACAGCTCGGGGTCTCGGAGATACTGGCGGAGCGCGGAAACACCATACTTGATCACGGCGCACCAGGACTCACCAACGAGCAGAAGAACGAGATTCGCAAGAGGCAGCAGGTCTGCGACGTCTTTCTAGCGAGCTCAAACGCGATAACGATGGACGGCAAGCTGGTCAATATGGACGGCTCCGGCAACCGCGTCTCAGCTATGATATACGGCCCCGACAGGGTCATAGTCGTGGCGGGAACCAACAAGATAGTCAGGGACGTCGCGGCCGCGGAGGAGCGCATACGCACCAAGGCAGCCCCGATTAACAACAAGCGGATAGGCACTCCGAACCCGTGCACGCGCACAGGAGTCTGCATGGACTGCGAGGGGCCGACTAGGATCTGTAACGTGTTGACCATTATTGGAAGGAAACCGGGAGGGACAAACTTTCACGTCATCATAGTGGGAGAGGAATTGGGGTTTTAAGAGTCGCCGCGGTAACTAACTTTATGCAAGAGAAGGAGGCACGTGCCTCTTGAGGCGAAAAAAAGCAGGGGCTTTTGCCCCTGCTTCAACTTGAAAGCTCTCCCTCGTCCCCCCACAGCAGAAGTGTATTCTCGGAGGTTATCCGCTCCTTCAGGCGGGCGAACTCCTCGCGTGTCAGAAATAGCGGGCGGATTTTGCGCTGCATCATGCCCTCGATCTTCGCCGCCAGGCTCTCGAAGTAGGACCTGTCTATCTTGCCCACCAGCACCAGGTCGATCAGGCCAGAGTCGATTCCCCTGGCGTAGTCGCCCGTGACCAGCGCGAGCTCCACGTTTCCCAGGCGGGAGACCACCTGCTCCACTACCTGGTCTATGCCCAGCGTCTTTGCGGCGATGCTCTGCAATTCAGGAAAGAGAGGGTGCCGGGTGTTGGCCCGATAGACCTTCATCCTGCCCTCGTCCGCGCACTCAAGCAGCCCGGCCTCCAGCAGCCGATTCAGCTCCACGCGCACGCCGTTGGTCGACTCGCCGAACTCGTCGGCAAGCCCGCGAAGGTAGGCACTTGTGTTTGGATTAAGAAAGAATTTCAGCAGCAGCTTGGCGCGGGTCTTGGATGTGATGAGAGATTCAAGCATAGTGCTCCCTTTTCATGAAGAGTATAGAGTAATTTTATTGCTCTTACGTACGTTTGTCAAATAAGCAGGCGACCGAACGGGCGCTTTTCCGTTCGTGTCGTTCGCTTATCCCGAACGAGCGCAAGCGAGGAGGGGTACAGCAGGCGACAGGCGAAGCGAAGCGAGCCTTGCCGTAGGTGCATGCCGAAGGCTTCGCACTGTCGTTCGCTTATCCCGAGGAACAACGCGACGAGGGATCTTCGTCCAACAACACATCGGCCGCCCACAAGGGCGGCCGCTGCTTCTTCAAAAAGGATTTCCGGCGATGACCTGCTCTCCCACGGATAGCCTCCGCAGTACCATCGGCGATGGAGGGCTTGACTGCCGGGTTCGGCATGGAGCCGGGTATGACTCCTCCTCTATGACCACC
>JBAYOX010000198.1:0-4004 GCA_041678025.1 Aminobacteriaceae bacterium | reverse complement strand
CCTCGGCACCCTCCCCTTCGGCTGACAGCACAACGGTATCCCCCTTCGATACTCCGAGCGACATGACCGACAGGATGCTCTTGGCGTTGGCCTCCTTGCCTCCCTTCTCTATCTTCACCTCTCCGGGCGTAGACGAGGCCGACTGTACGAACTTCGCCGCCGGTCGGGCGTGCAGCCCGTGAGGGTTTTGAACCGTGACCTCTATTCTCATTTCACATCCTCCTCCTGAGCCTCCAGGTCGCGCGTCGCGACTATGTCAACGCCGATGCCGCAGGCGTCCTCCAGAATCATCTGCCCTATCCTGACCGGGGCGGGGACAACGAGCCGCGCGACCTCCCGCGAGATGTCGAACAGGCGGCTCTTTGGAGCCGCGCGAAGGCTTCTCACCGGGCAGACGGGCAGCCTGCCCCCGGACACCCGCACAGTGGTGGCGAAAATCCGAGTGGGGTTTCTCACCTCGTCCCTTGCGAACTCGAGCGCGCGCGGGCAGGCGTTGCCCTCGACGGACTTCACCTCGTCCCCCTCTGCGGTGACTTTTATATCACAGCCTACCGGGCAGTTTACGCATATCATGCTGAGAGTGCGTGTCCCCACTTGCACTACGCCTCCTCCACATCTACGACTATCCTGGTCGCTCCGTCGGGCAGGGCGGCCAGTGCATCTTTTTTCAAGCGAACCTCGTTCATCTCTCCGGGTCTCGCGTAGCGCTCGCGGCGTTCGTACAGGCCGTGGCTGGCGAATACGCGGCAGCGCCCCTCGATTGGGCGATTGACACGGAAGTAGATCGTTGCGTCAGTGCCTCCCGTGATGTAGTGAGGGGAGAAGAGCCTGACGTTGGCACCACCCGCTATCTCGATGCGGCGGACTGGCGCTTGAAGCCTTCCGGTTGCGTAGAGGGCGGCGTTGCGCCCGGCGGCCATCCCCTCCTGGCTGACCCAGTCGGCGAGGTCGTAGACTATGACCACGTTGCCGGCGGCGAATATCGACGGGCAGGTGGTCTGATACAACTCGTTTATCACCGGGCCTCCCGTCACCGGATGGATCTGCGCGCCCGCCATGCGGGAGAGCTCGTTCTCGGGGATCAGTCCGACGGCCAGCAGCAGAGTGTCGCACGGTATGAACCTCTCGCTTCCGGGTAGGGGTCGCCTGTCGTCGTCGACCTTTACCGCGGTCACCCCCTCAAGCCTGTCGCGGCCGTGAACCCTGGCCACGGAGTGCTGCAGGAAGAAGGGTATCCCGTAGTCGTCCAGGCACTGGGCAATGTTGCGCCGCAGGCCGCCCGCCCACGGCATGATCTCGAAGACAGCCTCGACCTTCGCGCCCTCCCAGATCATCCTGCGGGCCATTATCAGGCCGATGTCGCCCGAGCCCATTATTACGGCCCTCTCGCCAGGCATGTACCCCTCCATGTTCACGAAGCGCTGAGCCGTCCCTGCCGTGTAGATGCCTGCGGGTCGCGTGCCGGGGATGTTCACGGCTCCGAGCGGACGCTCGCGGCACCCCATGGCCAGCAGCGTGGCCCCGGCGGAGACGCGGAATACTCCCCTGTCGGGGTTCATGACGTCAAGAGAGCCGTCCGGGTACGCACCGAAGACCATCGTGTTAGTCATGAACTCCACCCCGGCGTCGTGCGCCCAGCGAACCCACCGGTGCATATACTCGGGGCCGGTCAGCTCCTCCTTGAAGGTGTGCAGGCCGAAGCCCGGATGGATGCACTGCTGCAGGATGCCGCCGAGGTCCCAGTCGCGTTCTATGACCAGGACCCTCCCGGCCCCGGCCTCCCTTGCGCCTATCCCGGCCGCGACCCCCGCCGGGCCAGCTCCGACCACGACGACGTCGACGTGTATGTCGCTCATCTGCCCGCCTCCCTGAACCAGTAGTCCTTCGTCCTGCCCGACAGCAGGCGGGAGTGCCCCCCGTGGCGCGTGACCTCATCCGGGGGGATGCCCAGCTCGCGCGCAAGAATAGCGACCACGCGCGGGCCGCAGAAGCCACCCTGACAGCGCCCCGCGCCCGCCCTGGTCCAGATCTTCACGGCTGCGACGGTGCGCGCCCCCCTCCTGATCGCCTCGACTATCTGCGCCTCGGTAACCGTCTCGCACCGGCAGACTATCTGCGCGTAGCGCGGGTCCGCAGCGGCCAGACGGGCCTTCTCCTCCACGGGGAGGGACTCGAACCTCGGTATGTGCCTTCTCTCCGGCACGAATTTGCGGTTCGGGACGAAGGTGATGATGTCCGACAGGCGGTCCTTCATCAGGTCGACCACTCGCCTCGCGATCGCGGGGGCGGCGGTGAAGCCGGGGGATTTGATGCCGGCGACGTTGACGAAGCCGTGCGGGGAGTCGAGCGCATTTATGACGAAGTCCTTCGTATCCGCGCTAGCCCGCAGCCCCGAGAAGGTGGTGATCGCCATCGAGGGCGTTATGGAGGGGACAAGGGCGCGAGCGCCGTCCATGACCTCCGCCAGGCCCTCGGCGGTCGTGGAGGCGTCCTCCCTGCTCTCCTGAAGCTGCGAGGTGGGCCCTATCAGCAGGTTCCTCTCCGCTGTGGGGGCGACGGTCACCCCCTTGCCCCTGTCCGTCGGGCAGGAGAATAGGAAGGAGTTCACCGTGTGTCCGTAGTTTTTATCAAGGATGTAGTACTCCCCCCTTATCGGGGAGATGCGGAAGGAGTGGTCACCGGCCATGCCGGCCACCAGGTCGGAGCTTGTTCCGGAGGCGTTGATTACTACCGGCGCGAAGAAGACGCCCCGATTGGTCGTAGCGCCCGTGACTGCGCCCCGGTCGTCCGACAGAAGGAGGCTCGTGAGCTCTGTCTCGAGGAAGAGGTCGACGCCGTTCTGCTGGGCGTTGTCCATGAAGGCCAGCACGGCCTCGAAGTTGTTGATTATGGCTCCGGTGGGGGCGCGCAGGGCGTGGGTCACATCCGGAGTAACGTTCGGCTCTGCGGCGTGCAGCTCGTCGGCGCCGATTATTTCAAGGCCGGGGACGCCGTTTTCCCTGCCCTGGTCGAGCAGCAGCTCCAGCTTTGCCAGGTCGCCATCGCCGACTCCGCAGACGTACGAGCCGCAGTTAAGCAGAGTTATGTCCAGCGGTCCGGCCAGCTCCCGGTAGAGCCTGTTCCCCTCCGCGCAGAGGGCCGCCTTCACTGTGCCCGGTTCGTCGTCGTAGCCGGCGTGGATCATGGCGCTGTTCGCCCGACTGGCGCCCGATGGGATATCCGAGGCCCTGTCGATGACTGCTATCCTGAGGGACCAGGCGGACAGCTCCCTTGCCAGCGCGGAGCCGACTATGCCTGCGCCGACGATGACAACGTCGTAGTATCTATCCTTGTGCAAAGGAATACCTCCATATATCCGTGGCGGGGTTGTTCATATCCATCCTCTGGACTTCTCCACCGCCTTCTTCCACCCCTCGTACATCTCCGTGCGCATGTCCGCGGAGAGAGAGGGATTGAACTCCCTGTCGACCCTCCAGTGGCTGCGCAGCTCGTCAGTGCTCCTCCATAGGCCCGCTGCGAGCCCCGCCGCGTAAGCCGCGCCCAGGGCCGTGGTCTCGTTCACCACAGGGCGTATGACCGGGACACCGAGGATGTCCGACTGCATCTGCATGAGCAGGTTGTTCCTGACCGCGCCACCGTCGACCTTCAGCGCGCTCAGCGGCACGCCGGAGTCGGCGTTCATGGCCTCCTGCACGTCGCGCGTCTGGTAGCAGATGCTCTCCAGAGTGGCGCGTATTATATGCTCCTTGGTGATATAGCGGGTCAGGCCGACGATGGCTCCACGTGCGCTCATGTCCCAGTAGGGGGCGTACAGGCCGGAGAAGGCGGGGACGAAGTATATGCCGCCGCTGTCCTCCACCTTGCCAGCGAACCACTCGGAGTCGGGAGCGTCGTCGAAGAGGCGGAGGTTGTCGCGCAGCCACTGAACCGCCGCTCCGGCGATCGCTATGGAGCCCTCCAGGGCGTAGACCGCCCTCCCCTCCTCCAGTCCGTAGGCCACTGTG
>JBAYOX010000197.1:0-4014 GCA_041678025.1 Aminobacteriaceae bacterium | reverse complement strand
TCGTAGAGCCTCTGCAGGGCCTGCTTGTCCTTTCTAAGGTCGATGCCGCTCTCCTTGCGGAACTCGTCGGCGATCCAGTCGACCACCACCTTGTCGAAGTCATCCCCGCCCAGGTGGGTGTCTCCCGACGTGGACAGGACCTCCACCACGCCGTCGCCGATATCCAGTATCGAGACGTCGAAGGTACCGCCACCGAGGTCGAAGACCATGATCTTCTGCTCTTTTTTCTTTTCGAGCCCGTACGCCAGGGCCGCCGCTGTGGGCTCGTTCACCACCCGGAGGACGTTCAGCCCCGCAATGGTACCCGCGTCCTTGGTTGCCTGGCGCTGAGCGTCGTTGAAGTAAGCCGGCACGGTTATCACGACGTCATTGATCTTCTCGCCCAGATAGGCCGAGGCGTCGTTCACCAGCTTGCGCAGAACGGAGGCGCTTATCTCCTCCGGCGCGTACTCCTTGCCACCGACGGAGAACCTCACGGCACCGTTCGGCCCCTCCGTCACTTTGTAAGGGACGATCTTCAGCTCGGATTCAACCTCGCTGTAGTTTCTACCCACGAACCTTTTAATTGAGAACAGAGTACCGTCCGGATTAAGAGTCGCCTGCCTCTTGGCCAGAGAGCCAACAAGCCGCTCCCCGTCCTTGGTAAAGGC
Source organism: Aminobacteriaceae bacterium (assembly GCA_041678025.1). Lineage (GTDB taxonomy): Bacteria > Synergistota > Synergistia > Synergistales > Aminobacteriaceae > JAAYLU01. The sequence goes on along the minus strand of JBAYOX010000197.1, from coordinate 3,364 downwards.
CACCACCGAGGGAGTCGTCCTTCCACCCTCCGCGTTGGCTACCACCTCAGGTGATCCTCCCTCCAGCACTGCGATTACAGAGTTCGTCGTCCCCAGATCTATACCTACTGCCCTTTTCATAAAGCATCCCCCCGCCTCTATTTGACTATTACTGACTAATGCTATTATACACGTGATTTCAGCGTTGTCAATAATGGTCAGGGGAATAAAATATCAGCTCTCGCTTCTCGACTGCGGCTTCACACCCTTTATACCCTTCCTGACGTCCTTGCACGGGAAGTACTCCCCCTCAACCATGAAGTAAACCCTCTCGGCAATGTTGATGACGTGGTCTCCGGCGCGCTCGAGATGCCGGGCCACCCATAGCTCCGACGCTCCGATCTCCACCGCATTTACACCTTCGCTGCCGACGTTGACCACGGTATCCTCCAGAAACTCTGTGTAGCAGCGCGCGTAAAGAGAGTCGACCTCATCATCGCGTTCCCAGAGAGCGGACGCCATGTTACCGTCCTCGTTTTCAAAGGCCTCCAGGGCCTTCTCAAACATATCCAGCACAACACCGAGCATCTCCAGAAGGACCTCACGCCCGGGATAGTCCGCTCCAGCCGCAATTCTGGGGGCCTTCTCCGCGATGTTCACGGCCTGGTCTCCGATACGCTCCAGGTCCGTGATTATCTTGAGGACCGCCAGTATGAAGACGAGCTCCTCCCTGGCGGGCGAACGCATGGCGATCGACCCAAGGCACTCCTGATCCACCTCGCTCTCCATACGGTCGATTATATCGTCCTCGTCGATCACGCGGCGAGCCATAGCCTCGTCATGGTTCAGGAAGGCGTACACCGAATTCTCAAGCAACCTCGCAGCAGCCTGCCCCATCTTCACGACCAGGGAGACTATCCGCTCTCTGTCCGACCTGTACAGATAGGACTGTATCTCGGCAATCCTGCTCACTTGTCTTTACCACCCCTTAAAGATTTCTGGCAGTATCACGATACCGATGAGCCTCGCCTCTGGCGACCTCTAAGGAGGTCTTCACCAGCAGATAGGCCTGCGACATAAAGTCGAGCAGGGGAGCCAGCTCTCTGCGGCTTATGGCGTCCACGCCGAGCCTGAGCCTGATCCTTCTATCCAACTCCTCGTACTCCCTTCCGTACCGTCCCGCATCGGCGGCAAAATCCGCATCGGCCAGGGCAAATGCCCTCAGGGCGTAGCGTACGTTGGTCAGGACGAGTGATGAAAACTCCCTCCACGTGTCATCACCAAGCTCCCGCTTAAACTGCTCCGCCACTCCCGCCTCGGCAAGCAGCCTCAGCTCTCCCATCAGGATCTTGGACATCTGGCGGAATGACAGGACTGAGTAGGATACGCTTGAGTAGTCGGCCTTCAGTGCGTCGTCCTCGGATGGCGCACGTATCATGAACATATACTCCTGGCAGGCCTCCGATAGGCTGTCGATCGCCTCGGGGAGCGCATCCTGCTCCTCCAGCCCAAACGCGCCTCTCCCGGTCAAGAATAACATCTGGCAGTACAGCTCAATATAGTTGGCCAGACGGATTATCTCCTTGGACAGAAGCAGGATAGCAAGGGCAGGGACGTCCGCAAGCTCCTCGTCCAGATAGACTGGAGCGCCGAGGCTCTCCTCCCTTCCCTGCTCCATAAGACGATCCGTAACTCGTGCAAGCCAATCCGAGAGAGGATAAAAGACCACGGAGTTAAATATCGCGACCCCCAGCTGAACCTGAAAGACCAGAACAGCCATGCCAGCGGTGCTGGTCACGATCAGCCTCTGGGCGAACGGATAGAAGGGTATTACGATCAGAACACCTAGGATCTTGTATATCAGAGTACAGACTCCCAGCTTCTTTGCGTTGTGGCGCCCGACGAACGCAGCCAGCACCACTGTAATGCGGGCACCACATACTATTGGCAGGACTGAGGAGACGGGCAGCGCTCCAGCGTCGGCCAGGGTGATCACCACCGCGAGCACCGCGGAGTTGCTCTGAAGAATGGTCGTCGCCAGGAAAGCCACCGCGCCTATCAGCCACGGACTGCTTGCAGTCACTGTCAGCATATCCGCGAACCAGGGGGAGTTAAGCAGTGGCGGCACGCCGATCTTCAGCACAAACATACCAAGCAACACTATTGAGATACCCTGAAGGACGTGTCCGACGCGATAGACGTTTCTCCTGCCGAATCTCGTCATAAGGTAGCTCGCACAGAACAGGAGAGGCGAGTAAACGGCGATGTTCATGCTGAGCAGAAAGGTGACGAAGGTGCCGCCAACGCTCGTACCCATCATCACCACAACCGAGCCGGCGAACGAGAGCATGCCCGCGTCGACGAAACCTACGGCAAAGGCGGTTCCGAGCGTACTGCCCTGTCCAATAGCTGCGAGTACCACCCCGAAGAGGAAAGCCATCGGCTTCTTCTGAGTGAAGCGGAGCAGCAACTCCTTTGCCTTGTCGCCGAAACTGGCGCCGAAGGCGACAGTCGTCTGCTCTATCCCGTACAGAAATAGAGTCAGCCCTCCGAGTATATTGATGGCGGCAAAAAACTGTGGGGTCATCGATCAGCCTCTCGTGCCTTTCTGAGATCATTGATGAAAGGCACTAACATGGATACCAATGCCAATACCAGCAGAGAGAGGGAAAGAGGGCGCTTTACGAACAGGGAAAGCCCTCCCATCATTATTGTGATGCGAAGGTTCTTCTCTATCATGGTGCCGAGTATCATCCCCAGTACTACAGGGGAGACCGGTATCTTGCTCCTGGACAGCAGCCATCCGAGTACGCCGAACACCAGGCAGACCCCGACGTCGAAAAGGGACGAGCGCACTGCATAGCTTCCAATGAATGAGAATGCGAAGATCATCGGGTAGAGAAGCCTTTTCGGTATCAGCGCCGCCTTTATCCACAGTCGGGCACCCATCAGCCCTAGAATCAGCAGGACTATATTGGCCACGAAGAGGCTGGAGAAAAGCGTGTAGACCACCTCTGGGTGGCGCGTGAAGAGCTCCGGCCCGGGTTGGAGGTCGTGTATCATAAGAGCGCCGATCAGGACGGCGGCCGATGAGCTTCCAGGTATGCCTAGCGTCAGCAGAGGCACAAGCGCCCCTCCCACGGATGCGCTGTTGGAGGCCTCTGCGGCAGCCACACCCTCGGGTGCCCCCTTGCCGAAGCTGCCCGGCTCCTTTGACAGGCGTTTTTCCACGTCGTAGGCGATGAAGGAGGCTATGGTGCCCCCCGCACCCGGGAATACGCCGATTATCGTGCCCAGGATGCCCGCCCTGATCATTGAGTACTTCCATTTCAGATAGTCGCGAATCGTCGGCCAAGGCGATTTTTCCCTGTCAGGGCGCGTATAG